>NZ_CEVCIF010000004.1:0-121059 GCF_982245605.1 Coprobacter fastidiosus
CGACTCATAAATCTACCCTTAATCGTGTATTGGATGATAGTTGCGGATTTTAGGAATTATAAAACATTAACTATATTATCCTACTCATTACCGAATACATGTCTGAAAATGTCCGGGATATATAATTTCTTATCGAAAAAATTAGAAACTATCCGATTTTACACAGATCATATTAGAGAGAAATTCACATGAATAGTCAGTTTTCCTCTTAAGAAAGAGACTGCAACGATACTGACATCGTTATAGAACAGAAGAAAACGCAAAAAATATCCTGAAATCCAGACCGGGACTTACACTTTCCCAAATACGACAAAAGATATTTAGCAATCGAAATAAACCTATTTATTCTGATCTTGTAGTAAAAGCGGTCGGATGTATAAAATACAGATTATTGAATCAGGATAAAATAAAAAACTCCAATTCTATTAAGAATCAGAGCTTTTTATTTCGCGGTGCGGACGGGACTCGAACCCGCGACCCCATGCGTGACAGGCATGTATTCTAACCAGCTGAACTACCGCACCATTTTTATCATAAGGAACTCTCCTGTTCCCTTTTGCGTTTGCAAAGATAGACACTTTTTTTTATTCTGCAATAGTTTAATGAAAATTTTTACCTTCATAATTCCTTTAATAAAGCGACAATTCTATAGTTCAACTCATAACCGATAAGTTTACAGAAGCTTAGAGGCGTCTAAAATTTTCAACAAAAAGATTTATTAAGAAATACTCAGCCTTAATTTCATAATAACAAGAGACCTTTTACCCTGTCTCTTCGGTCGCAACGAATATCTTCGACATCGGAGCAAACGAGAATAAATCAGAAGGCTTTTCGGCAGATCGATAAAAATAGCTATTTTTGCAATCGAAAATCAGATTCTTAATAAAGATGCTACTTGACATTGCCCTGCAAAAAAAACATTTGAGCCATTTTATTTTTCCGAAGATTTCCGAAACCGCAGACGAGATGAACCTCCCTTGCTATGTTATCGGAGGATATGTTCGTGATATTTTTCTGGAAAGGGATTCGAAAGATATCGATATCGTTACCGTAGGAAGCGGTATCGAATTGGCAACGACTTTCGCCGAGAAATTGGGAAAGTCGGCTCGACTATCGGTATTTAAAAACTTCGGTACGGCACAAGTCAAGTACAAAGATATCGAAGTAGAATTTGTCGGAGCTCGCCGTGAATCTTATACCCACGATTCACGTAAACCGATCGTAGAGGACGGTACTCTTTGCGATGATCAAAACCGTAGGGATTTCACAATAAACGCATTAGCGATTTGCTTGAATAAAGAACATTTCGGAGAGTTGATCGATCCGTTCAATGGAATGGAAGATCTGAAAGCAGGCATTATCCGCACGCCTTTAGATCCGGATATTACATTCAGTGACGATCCGTTACGCATGATGCGGGCCATACGATTCGCCACCCAATTAGAATTCTCTATCGAAAAAGAAACTTTCGCTGCAATAGAGCGAAACCGTAAACGTATAGAGATCATTTCAAAAGAACGAATCATCGATGAGCTAAATAAGATCGTAACATCTTCAAAACCCTCTACGGGTTTTATATTACTGGACAAATCGAAACTATTGCCCTTAATTTTCCCCGAGCTGAATGCGCTCAAAGGAATAGAAACCATCGACGGTCGGGGACATAAAGATAATTTCTATCACACACTGACCGTTCTGGACAATGTTGCAAAGAAAAGTAATAATTTATGGCTACGCTGGGCCGCCATATTACATGATATTGCCAAACCGGTAACAAAACGGTACGACAAAAAATCAGGATGGACTTTTCATAACCATAATTTTATCGGTTACAAAATGATTCCGGGTATTTTCCGACGTATGAAACTGCCATTGAACGACAAAATGAAATTTGTCCAGAAAATGGTCGACTTGCACATGCGTCCTATCGTATTGGCCGAAGAAGAAGTTACCGATTCTGCCGTTCGGCGTCTATTATTCGACGCCGGTAACGATATAGAGGAGCTCATGACCCTTTGTGAAGCGGATATTACATCTAAAAATCAAGAAAAAGTAAAAAAATTCTTAGACAATTTCACACTGGTACGAGGTAAACTGAAAGAGATAGAGGAAAAAGATCGAATAAGAAATATGCAGCCCCCGATCAGCGGTGAAGAGATCATGGATATTTTCGGATTGACACCTTGCCGGGAGGTCGGAGATATAAAAAGCGCCATCAAAGACGCTATTCTCGATGGTATTATCCCGAACGAAAGGGATGCCGCTTTTCGCTTCATGCTCGACTTTGCCGCTTCCAAAGGTCTGAAACCAACAAAATAGAACACCCTGAAATCATTATTTTATCCGCCACAAGCTCATGACCTTTCGATATATTGCACGGCAATTAAAAAACGATACGGCCAATAAAAGAGCGCACCCGATAAAGACAGTCGGCAAAAACGATCCCGGCTCATATCCGGGCCACATACGGGAAAGCAAGTCGGTATAATATCCCCTACTTCCCCAAACGGCAAGTAACGAAAAAAGAAAAACCGACAAATTCAGCATTATCGTAAGCATCCTATAAGGACGGGATATTTGTGCAGGAGTATAACCGATCAATAACAGGTTTTGCAATTTCCGTGTATTCTTCTGCAACAGCAAATAAATGCTCAGCATCAAAATAAAAAATGACAATGCCGTAATCAACAGACCGATTGCAATGACCAGCCCCGTGACGATCTTGAGAAAATAAGTAGCTTTTCCGGCATCTAGATTTCCGCCTTCGGTTTCATAACCCTTCTTTTGTAAAAAAGTCACAATTCGCTCGTCAGACGGATTACCGACTTCCACTATCAAGCGAGAAGGATCTTTCACTTCTCTGTTTCCGAACTCTCCATTTGCCCATTGCATAAATCTGTCCGGCACTAAAATCGTATTAAGTCGATTGGAAAAACCAACGATGTTCCCTTTAAAAGATCTGCTTTTTCCATTCCCCGAAATATGAATATCCACATTGACCAAACCCAACACCCCTTCGGAAAGTTGCGGAAGATTCCGAGATTGGGCAAATCCGAAATTATATAAATTCAAATAATTACGAGGAAGGATTATCGGAAGAAAATCAGACCGCTCATCAAAACGCCAATCGGCAGATTTTACATCAATATAGGCATCGGGAACTGACTCGAAAAACATCTGTGTACTCATCCCCATGCCTCCGGCCATCGAGACTCCCGCAGATACATTAAAATGTCCCGGAGTAAAAGCTCCGACATTTTTCACAAAAGGCTGGTTCTTAATTTCGTCAACATCTTCCGAAGTGAAGCCCGAACTCTTTTTTACAAGAGAACCCAACGTACTGACCCGCTTGGACAAGATCATATACTCTTTTTTCATAAGACCGTCTTCTTGTGAAAAAAGAGGCTTCACATCTTGATAAAACTGAATGCTGAGAAGTACAATGAACATTCCTAAAAGGTTTGCCAAAAAGAATCCTACAAATTGGACTATGCTCAGATGCCGTCTCAAGAGTTTCCACACCATAATTTCAAAACCATTTTTTAATTATATACTCATGCAGCCGCAACGCCCTCTATAACCTCAGTACCTTATCATACCTTATATCCAAATGTTTGCCGATGGATGTCACAATTACACCGGCCTCCCGATTCTCTGCCTCTTTCAATAAAATAGAAGAGAGAATGTGACCGTTCTCCTCATCTAAATGACTGATCGGCTCATCCAAAAAAATAAAGTCGAACGGTTGGCACAACGCTCGGATAAAAGCAACCCGTTGCTGCTGTCCGAAAGACATCTTTCCGACCAAAGAATTTTTCTTATCGGCTATTCCGAGCTGCTCGAAAAAGGTTTCTATCTCCTTATCATTTTTATAACCGGTAAGATTATTCTTTATCATGACATTCTCCCAAGCCGTCAATTCAGGGAAAAGTCGAAGCTCTTGAAAAAGAAGGCTTAACGAATGACAGCGAAGATCGATCCACCGGGAAACGGACAACTGTTTTATATCTTGATCGTCAAAATAAATCTGCCCGGAATAATCGTCCCGGTAACCGTACAAATAGCTGCAAAACGAAGACTTTCCCGTGCCCGAAGCAGCCTCTATCAGATAAACCTGACCTCTCTCTAATGTTACGTCTTTTTTCCAGACGTCCGAATCAAGAACATCCCCACTCTCCGAAAAGACATGGGGAAGTACTTGTTTTAAAATAATTCTTTCCATAAGAAAATACGACTACCTCTCTTGTGAAGCCATAACCGTTATCCAGTCAAGAATAGCAGCAAAAGCATTCTTACTGTCATCAGACAAGAATATTTCAATATTGCCATTCGTTCCGTTGCCTGAACCGCTCAAATAAGTAAAAGGACATTGTTCAAATAACGAAACATACTGTCTTGAAGAATAAGAGCCCATAACCATCGGCATAAGGTTAGCGATTCCTTCTTTCATATTAATAACAAGGCTATAAAACTGTTTATCAAAAGCCGAAGCATAAGGAGTATTTGCCAAAGACTCCGGCATACCGTTGCTAATATTCTCGAACACTTGCGTACTGTTCGTAATGAAAAAATTCTTCTTATTTTCCAACCCGAAATATAACGATGCTTCTCCCATACTCAGTTTATAACGGTTTTTCCCGATCTCTTTTACTCCCAATATACCCAAATTACGTTTTATCAACTCTACGGCATAATCATCATTTACTTGGGCAAAAACAGCCACATCCGGTATTGCAGTCCCCATAAATCCGGATGCGTTTCCGGACAAACCGATCACAGATAATAACAGATCTCCATCGATAGAACTTATTATTTTTTTTGTATCTTCACTCTGAATTGCATTCATCTGTGTCTGGGTGAGCCCGGGCAATGCCGAAAGAAACTTATACAACTTTTGCCCATCCAAATTCATGCCGACAGCATAAAGAGCATTTGCCGGAATTTGTTTCAAGAACTTACCGGACTGCTTTCCTCCCATCTTAAAAATTTCTTCCAGTTTCTTCATCGAATCTTTATCATCAGAACGCAATCCGGATGTTATTTTGATTTTGCCTTTTTGGAAATCACAATACCCGATCGAGTAAAGTGATCCCAACAAAATCCCATCCGGCAAATAAGCGCTATATACCGAACGGAAAAATACCGGCAGAGCCCCCATGCGATACCAATAATTAACGTCTTTTCGTTCCTTCAAAAAAGCAGAAAATTCTCCATTCGACAGAAGACTGTTCTCTTTCTTTTGCGTAAACCATCCGGCCGCCGTTTTACTCTCCAAAATACCTGTCGCATCCTGTCCTATTAACAACAACACTCGGTTTTTGTCAAAAAGACATTTGGCTCTCTGACCGATAAGAGAACTTTCTACATTGTCCTCCTTCGATATCGGAGTCGCAACACCTTCAGCCTCCATAGCCTTCATAACTTCCCTCCATTTATCGACATCGGAAATCTTGGCTAAAATACAAAGTACAGGATTTGTCTCTCCGGCAGCAAAACAGACCCAATTATCCGTAAAAGAAAGTCCTGAGATTTCCGGATCTTCTTGTATCTTTTTCCAAAGTTTCACAGTTCCTTCACCCATACCGCTGCTAAAAGCGTTAAAAAGAGATGCGTTTTTTTCTGACTTTATCCAATCGGCAACATCTCCTTTTTCCGATAAAGACTTCATATCAAATGTCATGACAAAAGCGGCATCCGAAGGAATAGTCTGCATATATTCCGATTTTTCACTACATGAGAACAAAAATAAAAAAGTACACAATAGTGCGCACAAGCCTGTAAAAGAGATCCGATTTTTCATATTTTTATTTTTTTAGTCTTATAACATTCAATCCCGTTTTCAAGTTCTCTAAAATCTCGATAGCCTTAGAATCCGTCCAGATTTTCCGATAAGAAAACACTATCAAGTTATTTTTGCGTTTCCTTCCATGACTGTTTTCTCCCTTTCGCTCGTCTGATAATCCGTCATCATCTTCATAAAAACAACAGAACACCCCTGAAAGAAACATTCATACCAGACCTGAGCAAAATTCAAGCCGACCCTTATTGCAAAGGTAGTATTTCCTCATCGAAATGCAATCTTTTAGCATAATAAATAAATATTGAAAAATATTACAAACAGAACTTATCGGAAATATCCGTTTCGATTAATAAAATGCAAAAAACAAAATATTTCTCTTTAAAAATTTAATCATTATTGTATATTTGCAATAATATATCAGATTTAATGCTATGATGAACAGATTTTTAACATTCGCATGTCTATGCTTGTTTTCTACACAAGGTTTCTCCGGGACTTACTGTAATGCAATACCTGAATATCTGTCGGTCGGACAAGAATATTCCACCCGACCAACGGAGTGTACACAAAGCAATCGACCATCTGCAATTTGTGATGTCACGTTAAAACGAGCCGCTACTTTGGTCGGAAGGGGCTCTTCCGAAGCGATATTGTCTTTCAACGTCAGAACTACCGATACAGAAAATCCGCACCGGCTAAAAGGCATAAATATCGATCTCAAAGGATCTACGAACATAACAGATATTACTACACTAAAAATTTACAGTCAAAATACAGACGACCGGTTTAAACCGGAGACGGCAACGTTATGCGCCTCTGTTACCGACATTTCATCCGATAATATTCATATCGCATTTGACAAACCGCTCTCTTCGGGTAACAATTATTTCTATATCGTAGCTTCGGTAAGAAACAATGCTTATGAAGGAAACCGCATAAACATCAGATTATTGTCTTTAGAATCGACTATCGGATTTTGTACGCTATCGCAAAATGAAGCCGGAGGAACAACAGAAATCATTCTGGAACGTAAACTGCTTTTCGCTCCCGGAGATGAAGGTTCGAAATACTATCGTATTCCCGCTTTAGCGACAGCTGCAGACGGCTCTTTGATCATGGTCGCAGACAAAAGATGGACGCAATTGAACGACTTGCCCTCACATATAGACATTGTTGCCAAACGCAGTGAGGATAAAGGAAAAACCTGGTCGGCCACATCGATTGTAGCCGGAGCTGATGATGACTCAAAGGGATATGGAGATCCGCTATTGATCGTAGATAAGAAAACGGGAGATATTCTGTGTATCTATGCCTTCGGACAAGGATTATGGCAATCTACCGCATCCGATCCTATCCGTATAGGGTTGTCACGCAGCAAAGATAACGGGAAGACATGGACTCCTACCGAAGATATTACCTCGCAAATATACGGCGCGGAATGTAAAGACCCTATACGCCGTAACTGGCACGGAGCTTTTGCCGCTTCCGGACGAGGCCTACAACTGAAAGACGGACGCTTGATGTTCGTCCTTGCCGTACGAACTCCTGACACACGGCCATGGGGCGGCAATTTATCAAATTATGCATGCTACTCCGATGATGGCGGCAAAACATGGGCCGTATCAGAAAATGCAGCCACATCTACCGGAGACGAGGCCAAACTGGTAGAGCTGAACAACGGTAATATAATGATGAGCATTCGCAGTCCTAAAAACCGCACGTTCAGTATTTCGACAAACCGGGGGGTCAATTGGTCGGAAGCTTCGAAAAACACCGATTTAAAAGAGCCTGCATGTAACGGAGACATACTTAACTATGCATCGATTCTCGGGTTAAGAAACAAATCCTGTATTCTGCATTCTCTCCCCAATGACACAACAATACGACAAAACGTATCTATAGCTGTCAGTTATGATGAAGGATCGACCTGGCCTATAAAGAAAACGATATGTCCGGGCTATTCTGCTTATTCTACAATGACCGTATTACCGGACGGAACGATCGGCATTGTCGTCGAGGAAGGCAAATGGGACAAAAATCTACCGGGAGAAGACGGATTCAGCCTGTATTTTATGCGGTTCTCATTAGATTGGATCACGAACGGCACTGACAGATATACTCTACCCCGATATTCTACCTATTATTATCAACGTGCGTCTTTATTCGACATATTGCCAATCACGTCCAAAGACATCGTTTTTTTAGGAAACAGCATCACAAACGGCTGCGAATGGCATGAACTTCTTAAAAACAAAAATGTCAAAAACAGGGGAATAAGCGGAGACGTCATTAGCGGCATAAATGATCGCATAGACGAAATTCTGAAAGGGAAGCCATCCAAAATATTTTTAATGGCAGGCATAAACGATATTTCTAAAGGTCACAGCATCACAGAAATTACCGGGAATATCGACAAATTAGTAAAAAAGATCAAAAAAGTTTCTCCCAAAACGAAATTATATTTACAAAGTCTACTGCCTGTAAACGACTATTTCGGGAAATTCGAGGAACATACATCCCGCTGGCAAATGGTTGTCCCGATCAATGAAGAACTGAAAAAAATCGCAAAGGAAAATAAACTGACCTATGTCGACGTTTACTCCCTTTTTGCCAACTCTTCAGGTAAAATGAATATCCAATATACCAATGACGGACTACATTTATTAGGGACGGCTTATGTCATGTGGCGCGATCTTATAAAACCTTATGTAGAAGAGTAAGAGTCTGTTTAAATTTTCTAAATAAAACCGGAAATGAATATTACGAGATTTGTTTCCGTTTTTTTATATTTATATCTCCCGAATATCAAGATTCCGGACAGAGGCTCTTTTTTCCGTCTCTACCCAAAGCGACCAGATAAAGCCCGACAAATGTCAACGCCCCATTTATCATCAGCATCTCATATCCCAGTTTATAACCATATAATTCTCTCAACAAGAAATCGAGACCGAAGCAAAGAGCCGGAGACAACAATGCGATGTAAGGTATCCATTTATCCCGAGGATTTCCGTGCATGAAAAGTCCATAAGAAAAAAGGCCGAGCAACGGTCCGTAAGTATAACCCGCTATCGTATAGATAGCATCGATAATACTTTTATCATTCACAGCCCTGATCACGCAAATAATAATGACAAAAAGCAACGAAATGAAAACATGCGCCCGTTTACGCCATAATACCGCTTTTGAAGCCGGATATCTCCCGACCTCGAGAATATCGACACAAAACGAGGTAGTGAGAGCCGTCAATGCCGAGTCGGCACTGGAAAAAGCAGCCGCAATAATTCCTATGCAGAAAAACAACAGCACCGGAAATCCTAAATATTGCGTAGCAAAAAACGGAAGCATTTCATCGCTCAGAGCAGGTATAGCTATTTGCTGCTGACCGGCAAACGTAATCAGCAAAATCCCCAAGACAAGAAACAAAAGATTTACCGGAAGAAAAGCGACTCCGTAAAAGTACATGTTTTTCTGAGAAGCCTTTAAGGTCCGTATAGAGAGATTTTTTTGCATCATATCCTGATCGAGCCCCGTCATAACAATCGTTATGAATATGCCGCTGAAAAATTGCTTAAAAAAATTCTGTTTTGTCTGCCAATCATCAAAAACAAATATTCGATCCATACCGCTGTTCCTGACCGTATTCACCACTCCGGAAAAATCGAGCTGCATCTTATCAGTTAACTGCCAAATTATCAACACTAAAGCTCCCAGTAAAAAAGCTGTTTGCAGAGCATCCGTCCAGACGATCGTCTTTATTCCGCTTCTGTGGGAATAGAGCCAAATAAGCGCAACGATCACAGTCGATGTAACGACAAAAGGCACATTCCATGCATCGAACACAAAACGCTGTAAAATAAGTACGACAATGTAAAGACGTGCAGCTGCACCTATGATTTTAGAAAGCAAGAAAAACGATGCCCCGGTTTTATAAGCATTTCGACCGAAACGCTTTTCAAGAAATGTATAAATAGACGTAAGATTAAGTTTATAATAGAGCGGCAACAATATCCTTGCAATAACGAGATATCCTACCGTAAACCCCAAAACGGTCTGCAAATAAGTCATGTCGATACTCAACGGCATACCGGGAACAGAAACAAACGTCACTCCGGAAATAGATGTACCGATCATTCCGAACGCAACCAAAAACCAAGGAGATTGTTTCCCTCCCAAAAAAAATGTATCATTATCGCTTTTACGCCCGGTCAAATGCGAAATAAGCATCAGAAAAGCAAAATAGACGACAATAATAAGTAAAATAATCGTACCGTTCATTCTTTCTCGTAATAAAGTACGAACTTGCCTGAAAATATAATTCCCAAATATCCGGTCAGAATCTTCGCTCTTATACCCAACCGAAAACGACTCTCAAAAAACGGCTATGTAAAATTGAGACAGGCTTTTAATTTTGTCTGAAATAATAAGTAATCGTCCCTCTCTCGGTAACCGCTCCCGGTTTTCTTTCAAAAACAGCTTTCCGCGCAGCCGCTTCGGCCCTTGCCCGTAACGTAAGATTGGCATATGCCGTCCCACGACTGCCGCTCGGCGTAGCCGCAGCCTGAGTTACTTTTCCCTGAGCATTGACATATATCGAAACAACGATTGTTCCCTCATCGTTACTGGCGTCATATTGAGGAATAGGCAATTCCCCTTTTAAACCTCGACCGCCCAAATCATAATCTCCGTAACCGGGAGAGCCGTGTTTAGCACCGGTAGTACTATTTCCGTTCGGGCTTCCTTCTGCTCCAGAACCCCTATCCGATGTTCCTCGATTAGATCCGGTATTCCCTTTACTGAAAGCATTGGCCACTTGATTTTTAATTCTATTATCCACCTCAGGCTTCGGTTGTGTTTTTTTCTCGGGCTCAGGCTGTTGCTTATCCTCTTTCTTTTTATCCGGGACAGCTACACTCTCCTCTATATCCTGTGTGATAGATTCTTCGGCCGCTTCATCCAGAATCTCGGCTTCCATCGCATCAGCAACGTTCTGCCCGCTCATTTCGGGTTGAAAAGTCCCGCTCGCCTCATCGATTGTTCCCAACTGAACCAAAACACCGCTTGCCTCATCCGGAATCTCCGGACGGGGAAAAGTAAAATAAAACAACATAAGAAATAACAGGAGATGGAATAACACCGTCCCCGCTATACCACATAATTTATTTTTCGTCTTGTCTTTCACAAATCATAATTTTCGGGACTACTCCTTTATAGGACGCGTAGCCAATACCATTCTCAATTTATTCTCTCCGGCAATATTCAACACCTTAACAACTTCTCTATAAGGTACGCTTTCATCAGCATAAAGAGCGACATACATATCCGGTTCTTTACTCAATGCACTCAGCAAATAAGGAGCTATTTCCTCCAACTGAACAGGATGTTCCGCTTCATTGCCGAAAGAGACATAATAATTGAGCTGTGCATCGATTGTCACCCTTGCCAAAGGTTTTGCGGCCGTTTGCTCTTTACTTTGCGGCAACAACACTTTTATCGCATTCGGAAAAACAAAAGTCGAAGTTACCATGAAAAAGATCAGTAACAGAAAAATCACATCGGTCATAGAAGCCATACTGAATGAGGCCTCTATTCTATTTCTTCGTTTCAGAGCCATACTTTCACCTCCAACTTAATCTGCAGGTTCATTCAGCAAATCCATAAATTCCATAGTTTTGGCTTCGAGCTGATTGACCACTCCATCTACACGGGCTACCAAATAATTATAAGCGAACAGAGCGATAATCCCCACGACCAAACCGGCAACAGTAGTAACCAACGCTTCATAAATACCTCCGGACAGGGTAGTTATATCGGCACTCGTTCCGGCAGATGCCATATTGTAAAAAGCTCTTACCATACCGGTCACCGTACCGAGAAATCCGAGCATCGGCGCTCCCGCCGCAGCCGTTGCCAACCAAGGAAAACCTTTCTCCAGCTTCGCAACTTCGAGATTACCGACATTCTCTATCGCTACCAGCACATCATTCATAGGCCGTCCCAATCGGGTAATTCCTTTTTCAATCAAGCGCGCATAAGGAGTATCGGTCTTTTTACAAAGATTCAAAGCCGCATCTACATCTCCTTCATGGATATAGTCTTTGATACGATCCATAAACGTACGGTCTTCCCGTGCCGCTTTACGGATAACTACAGCCCGTTCTATAAAGATATAAATTGCCAGAATGGACAATATCAGGAGCGGAATCATAATAACACCGCCTTTCAGCGACAAATCCCACATATTCAACTCAGCAACAGGAGCTGCAGTCGTCCCGGCAGAAACCGGCATTACCATATTAGCATCAGCTAAAAGAGAAAGCAACAAATTCATATAATTTTATTTTTCGGTTATCGATGTTATTTAAGACAATCTTTATATTGGCGAATAGTCTCCTGCAACCCCAGATAAAGGGCATCAGTGATAAGAGCATGCCCGATAGAAACTTCATCCAAAACAGGAATCTGCTCATGAAAATATCGCAAATTCTCAAGATTCAGATCATGTCCGGCATTGATACCCAAGCCCAATTTATGAGCCAATGCCGCAGCTTTGATAAAAGGAGCGACAGCTTTTTCACGATCCGAAGCATAAGCCGAAGCATACGGTTCGGTATATAATTCGATTCTGTCCGTCCCGGTTTTGGCGGCAAATTCTATCAATTCAGGATCGGTATCTACAAAGATCGATGTTCGGATGCCGACTTGATTAAATCGGTCTATTATCTCGCTTAAAAAATCGAAATGCGTACGTGTATCCCAACCGGCATTGGAAGTGATCGCATCCGGAGCATCGGGAACTAACGTCACCTGATTCGGTTTGACTTGCAACACCAAATTTATAAAAGGATCGGACGGATAACCCTCAATGTTGAATTCAGTTCTTAACTGAGGCCTGAGTTCATACACGTCAGAATAGCGGATATGTCGTTCATCCGGCCGAGGATGTACCGTGATTCCGTCAGCGCCAAAAACTTCACAGTCCAGCGCAACTTTCAAGACATTAGGCATATTACCACCTCTGGCATTACGCAACGTGGCAATCTTATTTACATTTACACTTAATTTGGTCATTTTTCCAAAATTAATTCTACTTATGATAAAAAGAACTTTTTTCGACCCGGTAAGACTGAAAAATATCTCCGAAGCCAAAAATTTTATGTACGTTTGCAAAAGAACTTTGTGCTGATGCAAAATTAATAGGTTTTACAGAAATCTAAAGAAAAACGTTAGCAAAAGATCAAAAAGCTCATAAAAAATGTAAATAACGATGAGAATAGCCATTTTCGGGAATTTATATCAAGCAGAAAAAAGCATACAGGCAAAGCATCTTTTCAACGCATTAAGCAAATATAATGCGGAAATTCTTATTTGTGAAGAGTTCTACCGCTTTCTGCATACTGTAATGAAAATAGAACCTCGATACAGCAAGCTGATTACAGACAATAATTTTTCGGCAGATATGGCTCTCAGCCTCGGCGGAGACGGAACATTCTTAAAAACTGCCGAACGGGTCGGTAACAAACACATCCCGATATTGGGAATCAATACCGGACGTCTCGGATTTCTTGCCGATGTAGCCGAAAATGAAATAGATGAAGCTGTAGCAGAACTGTTTAACGGCGATTACCGAATCGAAGAACGTTCTCTACTACAACTAAAAGCAGATGCTCTCCCCGTTAAGTTTTGGCCTTTTGCACTGAACGAAGCCGCCATTCTGAAAAGAGACAGTTCTTCAATGATCACCATCCGCACATATTTGAACGATGTATTTCTGAACACCTATCAAGCTGACGGGCTAATTGTTTCGACTCCTACCGGATCGACCGGATATTCATTGAGCGTAGGTGGCCCGATACTCGTTCCGCAAGCTCCGAACTTCGTAATAGCACCGGTTGCTCCCCACAGTTTGAATGTCCGTCCTTTGGTATTCAATGACCAAGATACGATCCGTATGCAAATCGAAAGCCGAAGTAACAACTTTTTGGTAAGTCTGGACGGACGTTCCGCCATGATGGGTACAAATCATGAATTAATTATTTGCAAAGCCCCTTTCACTACCCCTATCGTGAAACGAAACAATCACGTTTTTATCGATACCTTACGAGACAAACTCATGTGGGGAGCAGATAAACGATACAATATATAAATTGATCTATTTTTAATATTTTCACAGGAATATCGGTTTTATTTTCTTATTTTTGCAATCGAATATTAAAAATACAAGATATGCTTAGAACCGATTTACCACAATTCGACATATCTGAAAATATCATTATAGGAACAGATATCACCGAAGAAATCTTGGCATTTTACAAACAACCGTTCCGATTAAAAGCCGGAATCTTCGTGTTATGTTTAGAAGGAGAGATACATGCTTCCATCAAAATGACCGACTATTATATAAAGAAGAATGATTTCGTCTCTATTTTACCGGGAAATATCCTTCAGTTTATCGGACAACAAGGAAAAGTCCGATTGTGTTTCGTCGCTTTTTCATCGGAATTTCTGAGCCAAACCAACATGGTAAAATTTTCAGCAGATTTCCTGCCTCAAGTCATAGAAAATCCGGTAATATCCTTAAAACAAGAAAGCGCAGAACTTCTTGCAGAATATTTTTCTTTACTGGTGAAAACCCAGGAACAGATCACAGAAATATTCAATACGGAAATTACCAAGAGCATCCTACAATCGATGCTGCAAGGAATCGGATACATGTATCAGAAACATACATGGAATCCGCCTGCCCTTACCCGGAAAGAAGAAATCCGGAAACAGTTTGTCGGACTTGTCATGCAACATTATACACGAGAACGTTCCATCTCATTTTACGCCGAACAACTGAATATCACTCCGCAACACTTGTGCACGACCATAAAGCAAATCACAGGATTTACCGCCTCCGACATTATTGCCCGAATGGTAATCCTCGACGCTAAAGCCCAACTAAAATCGACAGAATTGACAATACAGGAAATTTCTTACTCCTTGAATTTCCCGAACGTATCATTTTTCGGAAAATATTTCAAACGCCATGTCGGCATGAGTCCTCAAGCTTATCGCAACAGTCAATAAAATTATACCAAAGAAGAAAGCCCTTGTCCGAATCAAACGGACAAAAGCTTTTAAAATAATAACCCCTTAGAAGCAATCAAAATCAGCCGAGCCGCCTATATTATATTCCCCTGATACTGATTCAATACAGTATGTATTCCGGGTAACGAAATAAACCACATTACCATACCGGCAACAAAAGCTATGCTCCACAATATAACCAACAAGACTGTCACCCAGCGGGATTGGGGAGGAAAATTAAATACACGCCCTAAAACCATTCTCAATACGGCATATACCGGAATGGCCAGCAAAACCAGCAAAACGGCAGTCAACATCCACGGATAGTGAACGGCAGAGAACATCTGCATAAAAAACGGATCTATGCCTTGCGTAACAATTCCGACCGTACCTCCGGCCGCCGCCAATAACACGAACAATAAAGAAGACAAAAGAACCAACAAAATAAAACCAAGACATCCACCGAAAATTATAAATACAAATTTCAATACGATCTTAATTGCCGAAAGCACATAATCACCGAAAGTTTTTTTCTCTGGTCCTAATTCCTCTTTTGCTATCGTTTCGGAAACAAATCGTTTGATATTATCGACCGTCGCCGCCTCCCCTCTCATCTCTAATTTCTGTGCAGCAGTTTTAGCCTCCGGAATACAAATCCACAAAACCAAATAAATCAGAAGCGCATATCCGGTAAGAAAAGTAAACAATACGAACAAAATGCGGACAAGCGCTGTGCTGACACCGAGATAATATCCCAATCCTGAAGCTACACCGCCAAGAAAAGCATCGTCCTTATCCCTAAACAGACGCCGTCGGTTTCTCTCGGGAATTTTTTCCTGAGGTGTCGTTCCATCCTCCCCTTTTTCAGTATTCTGATTTTCAACTTCTTTTTCTCCGACCTCCTTATCATCGATTTCAATATTCAGCGTATCAGAAGCAAAATCTTCGGGATGTCCCATCACAGAGATGATTTCATCTACCTCGCGCATCGTAATTATTTGCATACCGAAACGCATTCTTTCTTTAAACAACTCGGCAATACGAGCCTCGATATCGCTCAATATCTCGCTTGCTCCTTCTTCATTCCGGAAATAATCGTTCAGACTTTCCAAGTAATCCTGCAACTGGCTATAAGCGTCTTCATCGATATGATATACCGTATTATTCAGATTTACCGTTAGCGTCTTTTTCATATCTATTATATATATTATTTATCATCATAAAACTATATCTCCCGAATATGTTCGACTGTGCGGTTCAATTCTGTCCAAGCACTTTCCAACTCATTCAGGAACGCTCTCCCGGTCTCTGTCAAACGATAATATTTTCGAGGAGGACCTTGAGGAGATTCTTCCCATTCATAATCAAGCAGACCGGCATTTTTCAAGCGTGTCAACAGCGGATAAAGCGTACCTTCGACCACAATAAGACGAGATTCTTTCAAAGATTGTATAATATCCGACACATACGCCCGCTTTTTACTAAGAATCAAGAGTGTACAATACTCAAGAATCCCCTTGCGCATCTGAGATTTTATATTTTCCGTATTCATACATTACACCTTTACGCCACAAATATAGCACAAAAATATAAATACCTTGCAATACAAGGTACTGATTTTAACCTTATATAGACGTTAAAAACATTTATATAGAAAATTTCCGATACATATAAATATTCTTAACACCAAACAGATCAGAACAAAACACGAAAAAAAATGAAAAGTACATATACAAGAAACACAAAGTGTAATATTGCTAATTTTAAGCACAAGCCACAAAAACAGGCGGATTATGCGGTCATTAAGATCGACTTAAAACAGCATAAATTAGGAAATGATAAAATCAAATCAGTTGTCAACGCAAAAATGGCCGAATTACCGGATTTAAAAGGTGTAATCGTAATAAACCGTAAGAGGGAAGTAATATACAAAGCGATCCTCTAAAAATACGACTGCGATTACCCGCTACTTTGGTATCGGATAATCGCAGAAGATCTTCAGGCTCGCAGGCCCGAACACCTCAAATATACATATAATATTTTAATATACAATAGCATGATAATGCCAAACAGATCAGAACAAAACACGATAAAGAAAACTATTTATGCAAATTTAGTTCACCTAAAGTCTGTTTAAATTTTGTTCAGGTCAAGTTTAATACCTTCTTCTAATTTTTTTGTTCTTACAAAGGAGATAGTAGACCATCCGATGAATGAAAGCGAGAAAACAGTGTAGAAAAAAACACAAAAAATAACCGGATAAAATCTCTTCGTAGGAAAATTTATATAGACTCTAACATTTATAGACACACAGTATTTGATAAAAACAATATATTTGCCACATGAAAAAATATCAATACGAAGACCCCGAATTCGGTACAATAATTCTGTATCTCCACCCGACAGCCCGGCATCTCATTTTCAAGATACGGGATAATTCACTACAGATAACCGTTCCGGAAGGTATTACCTACGCACAGATAACACAATCCATAAACAAAAACAGGGAAAACATACGAAAAATATACGTACGTAAAAACGACAAAATATTACGTCCGGGAACTTTGCTCGAAACCCGAAACTTTACTATTGCCATACAAACACATAACAAAAACAAATACCTGTTCAAGCTATACAACAATACGCTATTTATATTCTGCCCCGACACGACAGATTTCGAATCTCCCGAAACCCAAAGAATCATATCTGCCGGTATCAAACGATTCATCAAACAAGAGGCCGAAAAGTACCTGCCGGAACGCCTCGATTTATTAGCCAAACAATTAAACCTGACCTATAACAGCGTATCGGTGTCTCATGGACGGAAACGGCTCGGCAGATGCGATATGCGACGCAATATACTCCTGTCCTATCATCTTATGTTTCTGCCCGATCGCCTGATTGATTACGTAATTTTTCACGAATTAGCTCATTTATCTGAAATGAATCACGGAGAACGTTTCCACCAACTATGTAACCGATATTGTCAAGGCAAAGAAAAAATTTTAGAAAAAGAACTCAAGTCTTTCCCGTTTCCTATTGAATAGAATCCAATATATTAATACATATAAATATATATTAAAATAATAAAATAATTTTGCATTATGATAGGAAAATGCAACCGAACTATTTGTTGACGTACCTATATTTTGTATATTTGCAACGCAAAAGGGAGAAGAAGGAGGGGGCACATTGCCCCCTCGTTTTGTTCTAATATAAAACTATCGCTATCGAAAAACATATTAGACATCATCTCCTTCCCCATTAAAAGAAGTTGAATGATAGAAAAAGATTTTGTAAAGGAACTTGTAGAAAAAGGACTGTCGGGAACAGACTGCTTTATGGTAGATGTTCAGGTAAAGCCGGGCAACAGTATCATTGTTGAAATAGATAACGAAGAGGGCATAGATATAGAACAATGCTCGACCTTGCACAGATTTATAGAAGAACACCTCGACCGAGATATAGAAGACTATGAGCTTGAAGTAGGGTCGGCAGGCATTACATCTCCGTTCAAAGTTCTGAAACAGTATAAAAAAAATATAGGCAATGAAGTCGAAGTCCTCACCAAATCGGGATTAAAGCTCAACGGAGTCCTAAAGGAAGCGGACGAAGATAAATTTATTGTCACAATAACAAAAAAAGTAAAGACAGAAACCAGTAAACGGAAAGTAGAGGTTTCGGAAGATCTCGCTTTCGGTTATGATGAAATAAAGTACACAAAATATTTAATCAGATTTAAATAAATATGGCCAAAAAAGAGGAAGCAATCAGCATGGTCGACACGTTCTCGGAGTTTAAAGAACTGAAGAACATTGACAGAACGACAATGATCAGCGTGTTGGAAGAATCGTTCCGCAACGTATTAGCGAAAATGTTCGGTACGGACGAAAACTTCGATGTTATTGTAAATCCCGACAAAGGGGACTTTGAAATATGGAGAAACCGCGAAGTAGTCGAAGACGGACAAGTCAGCGATCCCAATCTGCAAATCTCTTTATCCGAGGCCAAAAAAATCGATAACGATTACGAAGTAGGTGAAGAAGTTACCGACGAAGTAATTTTCGAAAAATTCGGACGCCGGGCTATTTTAAACCTGCGTCAGACATTGGCATCAAAAATTCTGGAACTGCAAAAAGATGCTATTTACAATAAATACAAAGATAGAATAGGACAAATCGTCAGTGCAGAAGTTTACCAGATCTGGAAAAAGGAAATGCTTCTTATCGATGATGAAGGGAACGAACTTCTTCTTCCGAAAACAGAGCAAATTCCTTCGGATTTTTATCGTAAAGGAGAAACCGCAAGAGCGGTAGTCGCCCGTGTCGATAACAAAAACAACAATCCGAAAATTATCATATCCCGAACTTCGGAAGAGTTTCTGAAACGGTTGTTCGAACTGGAAGTTCCGGAAATACATGACGGTCTGATTACTATTCGCAAAGTAGCACGTATCCCGGGAGAACGTGCCAAAATTGCGGTAGAATCTTATGACGATCGCATCGATCCGGTAGGCGCTTGCGTCGGGGTAAAAGGCGCTCGCATTCACGGTATCGTCAGAGAATTGAGAAATGAAAATATCGACGTAATCAACTATACCGCAAATACATCTCTTTTCATCCAAAGATCATTGAGTCCGGCAAAAATTTCTTCAATTCGTCTGAACGAAGAAGAAAAAAAAGCCGAAGTATTCTTAAAACCTGAAGAAGTTTCTCTCGCCATCGGTAAAGGGGGACTCAACATCAAATTAGCATGTATGCTGACCGGATATACGATCGACGTATATCGTGACATCGATGAAACAGAAGAAGAAGACATTTATCTCGATGAATTTAAAGACGAAATCGATGGTTGGGTAATAGAAGCCCTAAAAGCTATCGGATGTGCTACGGCCAAAAGCGTATTGGCAATGTCCCGTGAAGAATTGATCGAAAAAGCAGATCTCGAAGAAAACACCGTTGATGAAATAATTAATATATTAAAAGCAGAATTTGAAGAAGAATAGAAAGGGAATCCGTCATACTGCGAAGTAAGACGGATTTACCCTGTTTCCCAGTCTGGAAGATCTCCCGGAATCCGACTAAATATTCTTCTTTCATTTTGTATAACGCTAAAAAACGATTATGACGATAAGGTTAAATAAAGTAGCAAGAGATTTAAATGTAGGAATTCAGACAGCTGTCGATTTCCTGCAAAAGAAAGGATTTTCTATTGAGTCAAATCCCAATACGAAAATCAGTGACGAACAGTATGCCCTGCTGGTAAAAGAGTTCAGTACGGATAAAAATCTGAAAATCGAATCGGAACGTATCAGCCAGGAGCGTCATAATAAAGACAAAAACAAAGCAACCGTCGCTCTCGAAGGCTATGAAGAACCCGCATCGGACAATGAATCGGGAAAAACGGAAATAGCGACAACCATAGACGAAGAATTAAAGCCGAGAATCAAACAAGTCGGAAAGATAGATTTAGATAATCTATACCGCCCGGTAGCTCCTAAAAAAGAAGAACCGGAAGAAACCGTAACAGCCAAAGAGGAAAAAACAGTTACTGAAGAACCCGTACAAGATCATAACGAGATCGAAAAGGAAATTCAGGAAGAAGAACAAATTTCTATAAAAGAACCCGAAATTACAGAAGAACCTCAAACTGAAAATATCGAAGAAGAAGAGGAAGAAGATTTGGTTTCAGAAAACGATATTGACGAGAATTCCGAAGAAGAAGAGGACGACGAACCCATCCATATGAACGAAGAAACAAAAGAAGACGAAATATTTACGCTAAACCGGCCTAAACTGACTACGAATATCAATGTTGTCGGGAAAATAGATCTTTCAGCGTTGAATCAGCAAACTCGTCCGAAGAAAAAAACAAAAGAAGAGAAAAGGAAAGAGCGCGAAGCTAAAGATAAACAGCGCAATGATCTGAAAAAGCCGCTTATTGCGGACACAAAAACGGGCGAATCTCAAGAAACGGATATGGAACGCAAAAAACGGAAACGTATCCGCAAAGAAAAAATCGATATTGAGAAGAATGCGCCGACCACAAATCCGCAATCTCGAAACAACGGTAACCCAAAAGGTCCTAAGTTGAAACTGAAAAAACCGGTAAAAGCCGAAATCAGTGAAGAGGATGTACAGAAACAGATCAAGGAAACACTGGCCAGGCTGACAACCAAAGGACAGAAAAAGAGTGCAAAATGGCGTAAAGAGAAACGCGAAGCTTTTGCTAACAAAGCTCAGGAACTGGAAGAGCAGGAGATGGAAGAAAGCCGCATCCTGAAACTGACCGAGTTCGTTACCGCTAACGATCTGGCCGTCATGATGAACGTACCGGTAAATAACGTTATCGCAACTTGTATGAGCATCGGTATCATGGTGTCTATCAATCAACGACTCGATGCGGAAACGATCAATATCGTAGCAGAAGAGTTCGGATTCAAGACAGAATATGTCAGTGCAGAGGTAGTAGAAGCGATCAATGTAGAAGAGGATAACGAAGAAGACTTGACTCACCGTCCCCCGATCGTCACGGTTATGGGACATGTCGATCACGGAAAAACCTCGTTACTCGACTATATCCGTAATGCGAATGTCATCGCAGGTGAAGCCGGAGGTATCACCCAGCATATCGGGGCTTACAATGTAAAATTGAGCGACGGTAGAAGAATCACGTTCTTGGATACACCCGGACACGAAGCTTTCACTGCCATGCGTGCACGAGGAGCTAAAGTTACGGACATCGCAATCATCATCGTAGCTGCAGACGACAGTGTGATGCCGCAAACCGTCGAAGCAATCAACCACGCATCGGCAGCAGGAGTACCTATCGTATTTGCCATTAACAAAGTCGATAAGCCCAACGCCAATCCCGATAAGATCAAGGAAGAATTGGCCAACATGAACTACCTTGTCGAAGAATGGGGTGGAAAATATCAGTCTCAAGATATTTCGGCCAAAAAGGGTACAGGAGTACACGAACTGCTCGAAAAAGTTCTACTCGAAGCCGAGTTGCTCGACTTAAAAGCAAACCCCGACCGTAGAGCTACCGGTTCGGTAATCGAATCGACTCTGGATAAAGGACGAGGATATGTAGCTACCGTATTGGTAGAAAACGGAACTCTTCGCACCGGAGATATTGTTCTTGCAGGAACACACCACGGTCGTGTCAAGGCCATGTTCAATGAGCGAAATGCTCGGATCAATGAGGCCGGACCGTCTGCACCCGCATTGATCTTAGGCTTGAACGGTGCTCCGCAAGCAGGAGATATTTTCCACGTAATGGAAAGCGAGCAAGAAGCGCGTGAGATTGCAAACAAGCGAGAACAGTTACAGCGAGAACTCGGATTGAGGACACACAAGCTACTGACTCTCGATGATATAGGAAGACGTATTGCCATCGGTAATTTCCAAGAACTGAATGTGATCGTAAAAGGAGACGTTGATGGTTCGGTAGAGGCATTGAGCGACTCTCTGATCAAATTATCGACCGAAGAAATTCAGGTAAACGTATTGCATAAAGCAGTAGGACAAATTTCTGAATCGGATATTACCTTAGCCGCCGCATCGAATGCCATCATCATAGGATTCCAAGTACGTCCGTCTATGGCAGCCCGTCGTCTTGCAGAAAAAGAAGGTGTGGATATTCGACTCTACTCGATCATTTACGATGCGATAGAGGAAGTAAAATCCGCTATGGAAGGAATGCTTTCTCCGGAAATCAAGGAAGAAATTACGGCGACTGTCGAAGTACGGGAAACTTTCAAGATCACAAAAGTGGGAACTGTTGCCGGATGTATGGTCAAAGAAGGTAAGATCAAACGTACCAACAAGATTCGTCTCATCCGTGACGGTATCGTCATTTACTCCGGAGATCTCGGTTCTCTGAAGCGATTCAAAGAAGATGTAAAAGAAGTTGCTACCGGATATGAATGCGGTCTTAACATCGCCAACTACAACGACATCAAGATAGGTGACTTGATCGAAGCGTATGAAGAGGTCGAAGTAAAAAAGACACTGTAAAAACTCTGCACAGGCATTACCGAGACAATCGGGTTACCTATTTGCAGTAAGAATACAAACACGGATGTAAAAGAAGTAACCCGACAAACCGGAACTTTTTGACATCTGTGTTTTTCTGTTCGGAGACAAATGATTTAAAGGGAGTATGAGAATCGAGATTATAGATATAGTCATTGCCGTACTCATTTTGTACAGTATTTTCCGAGGCTATCATTTAGGACTTATTCGTCAGATCGGAGCTTTGGGAGGAATACTGTTAGCTATTTTGGGGGCTAATCTGTTATCTCCTTTCATGGGATTGCTATTGAATAAAACAGAACTGTTTCCCGAATACGTCAACCATAAAATCGCATATTTGGTAACTTTCCTGATTATTCTCTTCTCCTGCAAATTTATCACCCGATTGATGCAACGCTTTGCCCGGATGCTGCATCTCGGACTTCCGGATAAATGGGCAGGTGTTCTTTTCTGCGGATTCAAATATATCCTTGTAATCAGTGCAGTTCTGAATATTTATGATTTATTACACAAGGAGTTAGATCCGAAAGATACAAAAATGCAAGAAAATTCATACTTTTATTCCGAAATAATAAAAGTCGCTCCTTTTATTCTCGATTTATCTAAACAAGCATTCCGTAACGAGAATAAAAACAAAGAAACAGACAAACCAAAACAGATAAGTGTGTGTTTATTAAAAAGATATTCTTACGACATCCCCATTTTATCCGATATAAACGATAATGGGCTAAATGTAAAATATATATATGAAACAAGAAGATCCTAATCAAATATTAAACGACGTTACATCCAACGATTATAAATACGGATTTGTAACCGATATAGAAACGGAAGTGATTCCTACCGGATTATGTGAAAATGTAATCAGGCTTATCTCTCAAAAAAAAGGCGAACCCGAATGGCTACTCGAATTCAGACTAAAGGCTTATGAACACTGGAAAACATTGAAGATGCCGCATTGGGCACATTTAGACATTCCTTCTATCGACTACCAGGCAATCAGCTATTATGCAGCCCCGAAGAAAAAAGAAGGACCGAAAAGCCTTGATGAAGTAGATCCCGAGTTACTGAAGACATTCAACAAATTAGGAATCTCTTTAGAAGAACAGATGAAACTTTCAGGAATTGCCGTCGACGCTGTCATGGACAGTGTTTCGGTAAAAACGACATTCCGGGAAAAACTCGCCGAACTGGGCGTAATTTTCTGTTCGTTCAGCGAGGCAGTCAAAGATTATCCCGACTTAGTAAAAAAATATCTGGGTTCGGTGGTATCTTATCGTGACAATTTTTTTGCAGCGCTCAACTCCGCCGTATTCAGCGACGGTTCGTTCGTGTATATTCCCAAAGGGGTACGCTGCCCGATGGAGTTATCAACCTATTTCCGTATCAACGCAGCCAATACAGGTCAATTCGAACGCACCTTAATCGTAGCCGATGACGACAGTTATGTAAGCTATCTCGAAGGGTGTACCGCTCCGATGCGTGACGAAAACCAACTGCATGCGGCAATAGTAGAGATAATCGCCCACGACCGTGCAGAAGTAAAATACTCTACTGTTCAGAACTGGTATCCCGGTGATAAAAACGGGAAAGGCGGTATTTATAATTTTGTAACGAAACGGGGCATGTGTAAAGGAGACCATTCGAAAATCTCATGGACACAAGTAGAAACAGGCTCTGCCATTACATGGAAATATCCGAGTTGCATACTTGCCGGAGACAATTCGATCGGAGAATTTTATTCTGTTGCCGTTACCAATAACCACCAACAGGCAGATACAGGAACGAAAATGATCCATTTAGGAAAGAATACAAGAAGCACGATCGTTTCCAAAGGTATCTCTGCAGGATACAGCCAAAACAGCTATCGGGGACTGGTCAAAGTTTCCCCTCGTGCCGATAATGCCCGTAATTATACACAATGCGACAGTTTATTGCTGAGTTCTCATTGCGGAGCACACACATTTCCGTATATGGACATAAAGAACAATACTGCAGTCGTAGAACATGAAGCTACTACATCCAAGATCAGCGAAGATCAGATATTTTATTGCAACCAAAGGGGTATTCCGACAGAAGATGCCGTAGGTCTGATTGTAAACGGTTATGCCAAAGAGGTGATGAACAAGCTCCCGATGGAATTTGCTGTCGAAGCCCAGAAACTTTTACAAATCTCCTTAGAAGGCTCGGTTGGATAATTGAATATTTTAATTTGAACATAAAAAAGACGACATACGATGTTAGATATTAAAGATTTACATGCCAGTATCAACGGCAAAGAGATATTAAAGGGAATTAACCTGACGGTAAAACCCGGAGAAGTTCATGCGATTATGGGTCCTAACGGATCGGGGAAAAGTACATTATCTTCGGTTCTGGCAGGAAATCCGGCCTTTGAAGTGACCGAAGGAAGTGTAAATTTTTATGGAAAAGACCTGCTATCTCTTTCTCCTGAAGACCGTTCACACGAAGGCATTTTCTTGAGTTTCCAATATCCGGTAGAAATACCGGGTGTAAGCATGGTGAACTTCATGCGTGCCGCTGTAAACGAACAACGCAAGTATAAGGGTTTAGAACCTCTATCCGCAACAGACTTTCTGCGCATGATGCGCGAAAAACGCGAAATCGTAGAGTTAGATAACAAACTGGCGAGCCGATCGGTAAACGAAGGCTTTTCCGGCGGAGAAAAAAAGAAAAACGAAATTTTTCAAATGGCTATGCTTCAGCCTCGTTTGTCGATTCTGGACGAAACGGACAGCGGACTGGATATAGATGCCTTACGTATCGTTGCAGAAGGCGTGAATAAGTTGAAATCAGATCAAAATGCGACAATCGTAATTACTCACTATCAAAGATTGCTCGATTATATCGCTCCGGATTTTGTTCACGTGCTTTATAAAGGTCGTATCGTAAAATCAGGCGGTCCTGAACTGGCCTTGGAGTTGGAAGAAAAAGGATATGATTGGATCAAAAAAGAAGTCGATAAACAAATCTGATCCTTTTAATCAGACGTTTCATTATCATTGTACATCATGAATATAGAAAAACAATATATAGAATTGTACGACCAGTACCATTCACTCATCGACAATCATGCTTCTCCCATACTTAACGCATTGCGGGAAAAAGCGATGTCCGATTTCCGGGAAACAGGATTTCCCTCCCCAAACGATGAAGAGTATAAGCACACGAACATTCCGGATCTGTTCGCTCCCGATTACGGATTGAATCTGAACCGTTTAGAGATACCCGTAAACCCTTACGAAGTATTTCGATGCGATGTTCCGAATCTCAGTACATTGCTTTACTTTATAGTCAATGACAGTTTTTATACAAAAGAAAATCCTAAAATAAAACTTCCCGAAGGAGTTCTTATCGGAAGTCTTAACGAAATGGCTCGTTCTCATCCCGATCTGGTACAGCGTTATTACGGGAAACAGGCTTGTACCCGAAACGATGGAATCGTCGCATTAAATACGGCATTCGTACAAGACGGATTTTTTCTTTATGTACCGAAAGGTGTTATTATAGAAAAGCCGATACAACTGATCAATATACTACGGGGAGACGCAGATTTTATGGTAAACCGCCGCCTGTTGATCATTTTGGAAGAGGGTGCACAAGCTCGTCTGCTGGTTTGTGACCATACGATGGATAAAAAGAAATTTTTGTCATCGCAAGTAACCGAAATTTATGCCGGTAAAAATGCGGTATTCGACTATTATGATATAGAAGAATCATCATTGAACACTAACCGGATAACCTCTACTTTTGTAGATCAAGCTGAAAAATCGAACGTCCTTATTAACGGTATTACCCTTCATAACGGCACGACTCGCAACAATTACCGGATGACATTTTCCGGAGAACATGCCGAAGCTCATTTGTGCGGAATGGCGATAGCAGATAAAAAACAATCGGTAGATAACCATACGTTCATCGACCATGCCGTTCCTCACTGCACCAGTAATGAACTGTTCAAATATGTTCTGAACGATTCATCGACAGGCTCTTTCAGCGGACGCATTCTCGTACGGGAAGGCGCACAGAAAACCTCGGCTTATCAAACCAACCGGAATCTTTGTGCGACAAAAGAAGCCCACATGTACACGAAACCGCAATTAGAAATATATGCAGATGACGTAAAATGCAGTCACGGCGCTACCGTAGGACAATTAGACGAAAACGCGCTGTTCTATCTCCGGTCACGGGGAATCCCCGAAGCTGAGGCACGAATGCTGTTGATGTTCGCCTTTACCAACGATGTAATCGAGAACGTCAGGATGGATGCCTTAAAAGACCGATTGCGCCAATTGGTAGAAAAAAGATTTCGCGGAGAACTCGACAAATGTGCAGGATGTAATATCTGTCAATAAAATAAAGGAGATCATACAATTATGTTAGACATTCAAAAAATACGAAATGACTTTCCTATACTCAAACAAAAAGTATATGGGAAACCATTGGTTTATTTTGACAATGCTGCAACCTCTCAAACTCCCGAATGTGTCGTCGATACGATCAGAGACGGATATGACCGGATCAATGCAAACGTACACCGAGGTGTGCATTTTTTAAGCCAGGAAGCTACCGAAGGTCACGAGAATGCACGAAAAAGAGTGCAGCAATATTTGCATGCAGCACACGACTACGAAATTATTTTTACTCGTGGAACTACCGAATCTATAAACCTGGTCGCAAGCTCGTTCGGAGACGCTTTTCTGAAAGACGGAGATGAAATAATATTGTCGGAAATGGAACATCATGCCAATATCGTTCCGTGGCAATTACTTCAAAACCAGAAAAAAATTATATTGAGAGTCGTGCCTATCGATGAAAACGGAGAACTGAAGATGGACGTTTTCCGCTCATTATTCAATGAAAAGACAAAACTCGTATCACTCTCACATATCTCTAATGTTTTAGGAACTGTAAATCCCATAAAAGAAATAATTTCAATATCGCATTCGCACGATGTGCCCGTCTTGCTGGACGGAGCACAAGCTGCTCCTCACACTCGGATAGACGTGCAAGATCTGGATGTCGATTTTTATGTTTTATCAGCTCATAAAATGTATGGTCCTACCGGAATCGGAGTATTATACGGTAAAGAAAAATGGTTGAACGTCATGCCTCCCTATCAGGGTGGAGGCGAAATGATCTCGCATGTTTCTTTCGAAAAAACGACATTCAACGAACTGCCTTATAAATTCGAGGCCGGAACTCCCGACTATATCGGAACAATGGCTTTTGCGACAGCCCTCGATTATATCGAAAGCATCGGGATAGAGAATATCGCAGCACACGAACAAGACCTGCTTCGTTATACAACCGGACAATTGATGCAGATAGACGGCATGAGAATTTTCGGAACTGCACATGAAAAGAGTGCTGTTATCTCGTTTCTTGTAAAAGATATTCATCATTATGATATGGGAATGTTACTTGACAAACTCGGTTTTGCTACCCGGACAGGACATCATTGCGCCCAACCGTTGATGCAGGCTTTAGGTGTGGAAGGTGTACTTCGCGCATCTTTTGCTGTTTATAATACTAAAGAAGAGGCCGACGCATTCGTTGCAGCCGTAGACCGTGTTGCAAAAATGTTTTGATCTGATATATAAAAATTCAACAAGGATGTAGAAAATATCTACACCCTTGTTTTTTTACTAAGACCGAAATAGGGTATCAGATACCCTATTTTCAATAAAATGATAAATATACCTGCTTTTTTGCACGGATATTGTTATATATTCAGTTATTTGAATCATTTGAAAAACTATATATGAAAAAATTTGTAGAGTCAATCGCCAAAATGGAGTTTAATCGAAAAAAGGTTCTGATCATTATTATCGGGATTATCGTCATCGGAATCGTCTATTACTTCCTAAGCCGTCCCCCAAAAACAGCGGCCTCTGAACCTACGGTAGTCATAGAGACCGTAACGACAGACGATGTCGAAATCTACGGAGAATATGTAGGACGCATTCGAGCACAACAGTTCGTCGAAGTTCGTGCACGAGTAGAAGGCTACCTTGAAAAAATGCTCTTCGAAGAAGGTACTTATGTCCCTAAAAACCAACTATTATTTATTATCAATCCCGACCAATACAAAGCAAAAGTCGATAAAGTAAAAGCCCAGCTTACCAAAGATAAAGCTCAAGCACTGAAAGCTAAACGCGACTTAGAACGCATACAACCCTTATACGCTCAAAATGCGGCAAGCCGCTTAGACCTCGACAATGCAATTGCCGCATACGAAAGTGCGGCAGCTTCGGTAAACATGACCGAGGCCGATCTGTCGCAAGCCGAAATGGAACTGGGATATACGGCAGTTCATTCTCCCCTTTCCGGACGAATAAGCGAACGTCATGTCGATGTAGGAACATTAGTCGGTCCGGGAGGAAAGTCTCTATTGGCGACCATTGTCAAAAGCGATACGGTATTAGTCGATTTCAGCATGACTGCCTTGGATTACTTGCGCAGTAAAGAGAGAAATGTCAATCTGGGACAACGGGACACCTCCCGCACGTGGCAGCCTTATATAACGATTACGCTCGCAGATAACTCGATATATCCGCAAAAAGGTTTGGTAGATTTTGCCGAGCCGCAAGTAGACCCGCAAACCGGAACATTTTCCGTGCGGGCAGAGATGCCTAATCCTGAACAGATATTGCTGCCGGGACAATTCACCAAAGTAAAACTATTGCTCGATGTCCGTGAAGATGCCATCGTTGTTCCCAACAAAGCTGTAATTTTAGAAAAAGGAGGAGCTTATATCTTCGTTATGCGCAAAGACTCTACCGTAGAAAAACGATTCATAGAAATAGGCCCGGAAATCGGAAACAAAATGGTTGTAGAACGAGGTCTTGCCACAGGCGAGAAGATCGTTACCGAAGGTTACCACAAATTAACTCCGGGCATAAAAGTCAAACCGGTCACCGAAGCCATCAAGCCTGAAACACCGGAAGAAAGGAGCGAATCATGAAAAGCGAATTTTTTATCGACCGCCCCGTCTTATCGATCGTTCTGTCCTTAGTCATCGTTATCGTCGGGCTTATCGGGCTTTTCTTGTTACCGATAGACCAATATCCGCAAATTACTCCTCCGGTGGTAAAAATAAGCGCATCCTATCCGGGAGCGAGCGCAACGACCGTGTCACAAGCGGTAGCTACACCTATCGAACAAGAATTAAACGGAACTCCGGGAATGCTTTATATGGAATCGAGCAGTTCCAACTCGGGAGGATTCTCCGCCACTGTGACTTTCGATGTTTCTACCGATGCCGATCTTGCTGCCGTAGAAATACAGAACAGAATAAAACTGGCAGAATCGCGACTACCGGCAGAAGTCATACAAAACGGAATATCTGTAGAAAAGCAGGCGGCCAGCCAATTGATGACGATTTGTCTTACATCGAACGACCCGAAATTCGATGAAATATACCTAAGCAATTTCGCAACGATCAACGTACTCGACTTATTACGTCGAATCGAGGGTGTCGGCAGAGTATCGAATATCGGAAGCCGCTACTATGCCATGCAAATATGGGTACAACCCGACCGTCTTGCAAACTTCGGATTAACGGTACAAGACCTGCAAACCGCACTGAAAGATCAGAATCGGGAATCGGCTGCCGGTGTCTTAGGTCAGCAACCTGTGACGGGACTGGACATAACGATACCTATCACTACCCAGGGGAGATTATCATCCGTAGGGCAATTCGAGGATATTGTCATCCGGGCCAATCCTGACGGCTCTCTTATCCGGTTAAAAGATGTCGCCAGAGTTTCCTTAGAAGCCTCTTCATACAATACCGAAAGCGGTATCAACGGTGAGAATGCCGCCGTATTAGGAATATACATGCTTCCCGGAGCAAATGCGATAGAGGTTGCACAAGCAGTAAAAGATGCCATGAAAGAAATCAGCAAGAACTTTCCGGAAGGCATGAGCTACGAAATACCGTTCGATATGACGACTTATATTTCTCAATCGATTCACGAAGTCTATAAAACATTGTTCGAAGCATTGGGATTGGTTATTCTCGTCGTATTTTTATCATTACAGAACTGGCGTGCGACCCTTATCCCGGTAATTGCCGTACCGATCTCATTAATCGGAACTTTCGGATTTATGCTGATATTCGGTTTTTCTTTAAACCTTCTGACCATGCTCGGTCTTATCCTCGCCATCGGTATCGTGGTCGATGACGCCATTGTCGTCGTGGAAAATGTAGAACGAATTATGGAAGAAGAACATATCGGTGCATACGAGGCGACAAAAAAAGCGATGAACGGACTGACAAGTGCTCTGATTGCGACATCGTTGGTACTTTGTGCCGTATTTATTCCCGTAAGTTTTCTTAGCGGCATCACCGGACAACTTTACCGGCAATTTACGGTAACCATTGTCGTATCGGTACTCATATCGACAGTCGTGGCCTTGACATTAAGCCCGGCAATGTGCGCTCTGCTGTTAAAACCGAGCGACAAGAAAAAGAAAAAACACATTCTATTCCGATATATAAACCACTGGTTGGTTACCGGAAACAGGAAATATTCCAACCTCATACAAAAAGCGATGATGAATCCGAGAAGAATATTGTCCGGATTCGGAATCATGCTGGTCATCATGTTCGTCATTTCCCGTTTTATTCCCACCAGTTTTATGCCGCAAGAAGATCAAGGTTATTTCAAAGTAGAATTGGAACTTCCTGAAGGTGCGACTCTCGAACGTACCCGAAAAGTCACCGAAAGAGCAGTCTCCTATCTGCTGGAGAATCCGTATGTCGCATACGTACAGAATGTCACCGGAAGCAGTCCTCGAGTAGGGAGCAACCAATCGCGAAGCGAACTCACGGTAATCCTTAAACCTTGGGAAGAGAGAGAAGGTGTAGGTGTAGAACAAATCATGGAAACCGTACGAGAAGAATTTTCCCAATATCCCGAATCCAAAGTATTTCTAAGTACTCCTCCGGTCATTCCAGGTCTCGGATCTTCCGGAGGATTCGAAATGCAACTCGAAGCACGGGGAGATGCAACGTTTCAGAATCTCATACAAGCCACAGACACGTTGATGCATTACGCTTCGCAACGGAAAGAACTGACAGGACTATCCTCTTCTATGCAATCGGAAATTCCGCAACTCTATTTCGATGTAGACCGGGACAAAGCCCGCATACTGGGAGTACCGCTAACCGACATTTTCTCCACGATGAAAGCTTATACGGGGTCGGTATACGTCAACGACTTCAACATGTTCAACCGTATTTATAAAGTATATATTCAGGCTGAAGCTCCTTATCGAGCTCATAAAGACAACATCAACTTATTCTTCGTACGCGGAAGTAACGGAGCTATGGTTCCTCTCACCGCTCTCGGAACGACCGATTACACGACCGGCCCGGGAAGCATCAAACGATTCAATATGTTCAACACGGCCATTATCCGAGGAGCAGCGGCACAAGGATACAGTTCGGGGCAGGTGATGGAAATCATGGAAGAAATAGCGCAACAACACTTGCCCGCCAATATCGGAATCGAATGGAGCGGACTCTCGTTTCAAGAGAAAAAAGCAGATGGTAAAACAGGCATGATAATGGCCCTCGTTTTCTTGTTCGTATTCTTGTTTCTGGCAGCACAATACGAAAGCTGGTTAGTCCCTATTTCGGTACTGTTATCTCTCCCCGTAGCAGCTTTCGGAGCTTATTTAGGAATATGGGTCTGCGGAATGGAAAACGACATCTACTTCCAGATAGGACTCGTCATGTTGATCGGGTTAGCTGCTAAAAATGCGATTCTGGTAGTCGAGTTCGCAAAAATTCAAGTAGATAAGGGTGCCGACATCATATATGCCGCCATTCATGCAGCACGTCAACGATTCCGCCCCATCGTCATGACCTCTTTCGCTTTCATCTTGGGTATGCTCCCGATGGTATTGGCAAGCGGACCGGGCTCGGCAAGTCGGCAATCTATCGGAACAGGTGTCTTTTTCGGAATGATATTTTCCATCACATTCGGCATTATCCTCGTTCCCTTTTTCTTTACTTTAATATATAAACTCAAAGCGTCAATCAAAGAAAAATGGTCATGAAAATAGTATCCAAAATATACATAGTATTCGTTATTCTGATAATGACCGGACTCTATTCCTGCAAAATAGGGAAAAAATACAGTCGTCCGGAATTACACCTGCCCGAAAGAATTACGGAACAACATTCCGACTCGTCAACTCTGGCCGATCAGGATTGGAAAACTATATATACGGACACTTTATTGCAGTCTCTTATACAAAAGGCTCTCGATAATAACAAAGACATGCTGATCGCAGCGTCCCGTATAAAAGAATTGGCATATAGAAAAAGAATAGCTACCGGAGATTTATTCCCTACCATAAATGCGGCTATACATCCTGAACGGGAACATACGAATGACGGAGGAAATAACCCCATCAACGATGATTCGTTTGAGGGAAAACTCTCCCTATCATGGGAAATCGATTTATGGGGGAATCTACGTTGGGCACGAGCTGAAAGTATTGCCGAATATCTCGCATCGGTAGAAGCAAGACGTGCTTTACAAATGTCGATGATCGCACAAGTCGCACAATACTATTACGAACTGGTTGCATTGGACAACGAGCTGGACATCGTCCGACAGACACTGGATACATGGGAAAAAGGTCTCGATCTGGCGAGAATCCGTTTTGAAGGGGGATTGACTTCGGAAACGTCTTTTCGTCAGGCTCAAGTAGAACTTGCCCGTACAGCGACATTAGTACCGGAACTGGAAAACAAGATTTCTCAAAAAGAAAACGACTTGTCGTTGCTTGTCGGAGAATATGAAGCTGTTATTACCCGGGCAAAAATGAATCCCGATATCTATTTGCCCGAACAATTGCCTGTAGGATTACCCTCGACCCTTTTGGAGCGGCGTCCCGATCTGAGACAAGCCGAGCAAGAGTTAATTGCGGCGCATGCCCAAGTCGGTGTCGCCTTTACGAACATGTTTCCGAAATTAACTCTCACAGCTACTTACGGGATAGAAAGCTCTTCTCTGAATGATTTTTTACGTTCTCCTTACGGATTTATCGGAGGGACATTACTTTCTCCCATTTTCGGCGCTGGAAAAAACATCGCAAAGCATAAGGCTCAGAAAGAGGTATTCAGACAGACTTGTTATCGATACGAAAAATCGGTTCTGACAGCTTTTCAAGAAACAAAAAATGCAATTGTAAACTTTAACAAGGTAAAAGAAGCCCGTATCCTGAAAAAAAATCTTTACGAAGCATCAAAAGGATATGTAGAACTGGCCCAACTACAATATATTAACGGGGTCATCAACTATCTCGACGTATTAGATGCACAACGAGGATTTTTTTCTGCACAAACAGGTCTTAGCAATGCCATAAGAGATGAACAGATTGCTGTCGTTTATCTCTACAAAGCATTAGGAGGAGGATGGGACAACTTATCTCCATTCGATAAAGAAGAGACTAAGCAATAATTTATCGAACAAAATCTGCCGGAAGAAAAATTTTCCGGCAGATTTTGTTTTCTAACGTAATTTCTTACCCGAAGATACCGGATCGAAACCTAAATCAATTACATCGAAATGAGCATCGGAAGAGACCGTTCCGCACCACGCTATCCGATGATACTTGAAAGGAGGCGAAAGCGGACGCATTCGTATTTGCCCCGACACATCTCCGGCAATACGAAAACGATAAAGTAACGAATAACGTCCTTCTGCCTCTTGTGTACCCCACACCTTACAAACCAAATCAGCCCTTTGTACCGAACAACGTAATGCAATGTGAGAAACACGTTTATAAATATCGGGCAACAATTTTATAGGTCGGGTTATCACACTTATTTGCATATCCGATTGAACTTCGGAGCACAAATCATACAACCTACCGCTTTTATCTCCGACAAGCAAACCCGGGTAGAGATTATATAAATATTTCCAATCAACAATACGACAGTACCAACTCGAAAAAGATAATCCCAATACATAGCAAAAACGATAATCGGCATTCAAGAAAATAATTTCCTGCCGGATATAGTTATACCCGGCGGTACATTTCCCTTGGATATACTTTCTAAACGGGACAAAATCCTCCGATAACGATATAGAATCACCATCGGACGAATCTTGAGGAAGTGCATCCGGAACTCCGCCGAACACAGGAGAAAGTAAGTTGGACTCTGCCCCCTGTAAAGCCATAACCCCTTGTTCGGAAAGATAAACGACAGCATTATCTATCGGAACAATCAGATTCGAAGACAAACAGACCTCCCGATTTACAGGATGTTGATTGCTGTAAAGGACTCCCTCACTCCCCTGCTGCAAAACCCATATACCTTCTGTCGTAAACACATATAACGGAAACTCTCCATACTGACCTTGTGACAAGGCTGCCGTAGCAGCCGCTAAGTCGGTAATCTCTCCTCCCGATAAAATATAAGTAAACTCTTGAGGAAATACAAAAGGATTATTTATTTGCGATACTCTCAACTTATTGGGAGTATGCTCCACAGCATTTATCTCTTCCGGAATCTTGCCTTCATCAGGTTCGGATATTTCAGAAAAAGTAATAGGTTTTAAATCCGGAGAAACATAATAAGCCATATTCTGATCTTGAGAAGATTTCAAATCGACCGTTATTCCATATTGTTTTCCTCCGGCATCATCGCATATCCTCACTTTCATCTTATATGCTCGGCTGTCAGGATAAGAAATCATAGCCGAAAGACCTTTAAGAGACATACGAGACTCAAAAGAATTTACCAGACGCCTCTCCCCGTCAGAACCGTTCATGTACACTTCGATATATCCCCGTTGCACATCGATATCGATTAAGTCTACCCCATTATAACGATTCTGTGTCAACGCAAAGACCGAAAGGGGAAAACCGCTGGAATAGTACATAGATATTCCTCCCAAATGTAATCTCCCGTTATACACATAAGAGGTCTTCGCCGTAATACGATGATGAGAAAAATTATCCAAAGGCAATACATCTTGTTGTTCGAGATTATTCAAATCACAATTATATTCCAATGAAAAGGGTTGTGCAATCTGTTCCTTTCCGGAAAAGGATGCCACTTTAAAGAATACAACCTCTTCCGACAGCCTCCGTCTGACCTCCTCCTCTGTCAATTGCGGCACATCGAAAATAATAATCCGAGTCTGTTTACCTCCAATATTCCGTATCTCATACCGATAGTCATTTTCTGTCATGGCAACCTGCTTGACTACCGGTATCTCTTTTGAAATAAACACATCTATCCCGGTAACAATATCCGACCATTTCGATAAATCGCACTTGCCGATATTATAATAAAGCGACTCTCCCCTTAAATTGAACTTATTTTCGACAAATCGCCTCAAATATCCGTCTTCCAGCTCGCAAAGTGCTTCAATATTATTCAACGTATCGGCTTTATCCGATTGTAACATGACGACAGGCGGGGACGGAAGAATATAAGAACCGTCATACATTCGGAGTGCATACCTCACCAAAAAAGGATGGGCGAAATAACCGTCCGACAGCAATTTACTCTTACATTTACTATACGTACCATATATCCAAGAAATAAACGCCCTCTTGTCTGTATCGGAAAGACGACAAACTCCGTCATCCCGAGTCTCTACCTTCAAGGTATAAGTATCGAAGATCTCGGTACTCTGAATACTTCCTCCCAAATAAAACGATATTTCGGGCATATCCGGACGTGTCCCCAATATCTCATAAATTCCGTTTCTGTACAGTAAATAAAATATTTCTGTATCGGTAATTACAACAAGCGTATTTCCGACCGACTCTATTCTCGACAGTCCGGAGATCTCACACAATGCCTCCAATCCCGTCGGAAAGACCTCTCCATCCTTTTCCTCCGCCTCAAAATAAAGATTCGTGCCGTCATACGAAATATAATGCTTATAGGCTTCGTTACAATGCAAAAATATGACTTTACGGGAAGTTTCTTCCGGAGTATATAATAAGCGGGGTTCGCCGACAGCTTCCCAAATACCGTCCCGGCATCTCAAGTTCACGATCCGGCTACACTCCCCGTCGCCACACATTGCCGGAGGTAACTGATGCGACATGCCCTTAATTTGTAATCTGTTCTGTTGCATAATATTATCTTTCAATTTCTTTTTCGGTAAAAATAGAATAGAGAACATGCCGGCTCGTGGGATATTTATAAAAAAGAATTCGTTCAGGCAAGATTTTATAATTATCGCATAAAACCAGAACGATTCAATATTTTTTTTGCAATCGAGAAAGTAAATCCAGAGTCTGTTTAAAATTCTTTATAATACTCCAATACAAAAAAAGGACTGAAACAGACTCTCCGACTTATAACCGTAAAATAAAAATCATTATGAATGACTGCAATTACAAAATCTTTAACAACAAACGGTTAATGCCGAAACAGGAAAAGAGAAAAGAAAAAGAAGACGAAACATTCGACCGTTCTCAATACGAAATTTTATGGACGGCAAAAAAGGCATGGGAAAATATAGAACCATACCGCAGGCGTCGCAAACGAAACAGAAAATATACATTCGGACAACAATGGAGCGATAAAGTAACGTTACCGGACGGAAGAACGATAACCGAAGAGCAATATTTGAAAGAACAAGGGAAAGTCCCCTTAAAAAACAATCTGATCCGTCAACTGGTAAAGAACGTCATCGGACAATTCCGAAGCACTCAGACTCAACCGGTATGCATCTCCAGAGACCGGAACGAACAACAATTAGGAGAACTGATGAGCATAGCCCTCGAATATGTTTATCAACATAACCGAATGTGGGAAATCGACGGCAGAACTCTCGAAGAATTTTTGATCTCGGGAAGCTGCTTTCACAAAATAGTTTACGGCAAAAGGCGAAATAAAACGGATGTATGGATCAACGAAATAAACCCGAACCGAATTTTCTTCAACAATATGGAAGATATACGACATTGGGATTGCACAATGATAGGAGAATTGCATGATGTACCTATCGCAACAATCTTATCCAATTTTTCGGGAGGCTCTCGCAAACGGGCTTCCCGTCTCCGGGAAATTTACAGTAATGCCAATCAAGAAGAACTGTACCGTCAATATTCAAACCTGACCACGGAGCGGATCGACAATCTCGACTTTCTGATTCCCGGAGAAGACCACCTCTGCCGGGTAATAGAAATATGGAGGCTCGAAAATCGTGAACGGTTAAAATGCCATGATACTTTGAACGGAAAACTTTATAAAGAAGAAATAGACCGTTTACCGGCCATCGAAGCGGAAAACAGAAAAAGAATCTTCGACGCCGGAAAAGCAGGGATCGACAGTAAAGACGTACCGCTGATCCGCACCGAATGGTTTATCGACCAGTTTTGGTATTATCGCTTTTTCTCCCCTTTCGGAGACATTTTGGATGAAGGAGAGACCCCGTACTGGCACGGAGAACACCCTTACAGCATGCGGCTTTATCCGCTTATCGACGGAGAAATTCACTCTTTTGTCGAAGACATCATCGACCAGCAACGATATATAAACCGACTGATTACATTGGTTGATTTTATCATGGGATCGAGTGCCAAAGGCGTATTGCTTTTCCCGGAAGATCAAATTCCCGACGGGATGACGATCGAAGATGTAGCTGAGGAATGGACACGATATAACGGAATCATTTTATTCAAACCGAAACCGGGAGCGCCCCTTCCTCAACAAATTGCCGTAAATTCGACCAACGTAGGTGCTTATGAACTTCTAAACCTGCAAATGCGACTGTTAGAAGATATCTCTGGCGTACATGGCGCTATGCAAGGAAAAACCGCTGCATCGGGAACTCCCGCCTCCCTTTATGCACAACAAACCCAAAATGCAAGTCTGAATCTTATCGACCTGTTCGAATCTTATAAAACTTTTCGGGAAGACCGAGATACGAAAATGATGAAAACCATCCAGCAGTTTTATAACGAAACCCGGTATTTAGAAATTGCGGGAGATAAAGCTACCGAAGGACAAATACTCGCATCTCCGGATAAAGTCCGTAACGCAGAATTCGATATATCCATCACCGAATCCGTTTCCTCTCCGGCATACCGGGTAGCATCGAACGAGTTTTTGCTGGAACTGTTCCGAATGGGACAGATTTCTTTGGAAATGCTCCTCGAAAACGGTTCATTTCCATTTTCCGACCGCTTGTTACAGAGTATAAATAAATTAAAACAAGAGACTCAACAACAAAATTCTAAAGATACTCTACCGCTCAAAAAAACAGAAAACATTTAGGACTCTATATGGATTTTACTTGGACTTGATCCGAGCAAAATCCATACAGGCTAAAATAAAAACAGCCATAAATCCCGACCTATCGAAATTCTAAAAAAATTTGTATATTTACCGACTAAAATTAAAGGGATTATTTTGATATTACTGAATATCGATCATGAAAAACAAATTTGATAATACAACTATTTTCAGAACACCGGACGGCCGATCTTATCTCGTCCCGTTTACTTTGGTCACCAGTTTGTTCTTGTTATGGGGATTTGCTCACGGATTGCTGGACGTGCTGAACAAGCATTTTCAACTTGCATTTACCATGACAAAAGCAGAATCGGGATTAGTACAATTCTCGACTTATATCGCTTATTTCCTTATGGCTATTCCTGCAGGAATCTTCATGAAAAAATACGGATATAAAAAAGGCATCATTCTGGGTTTATTACTTTTTGCAACCGGAGCATTTTCTTTTATCCCGGCAGCACTCATGCACTCTTCTACTCCGTTTCTGATCGCGTTATTCATAATTGCGTGCGGTTTATGTATTCTGGAAACAGCAGCAAATCCCTACTCAACGGTTTTAGGCCCTAAAGAATCGGCCGCACAAAGAATAAATTTGTCCCAATCATTCAACGGTCTGGGCTGGATACTCGGTCCTCTGGTCGGAGGTGCTCTGATTTTCGGTACTCCCGAAGGAGACTCCTCCGCTCTTACCAAACCCTATATTCTTGTGGGCAGCATCGTTCTGGTAATAGGTATTTTATTTTTCTTTACGAAGCTTCCCGAAATCAAGGAAGATGATGAAAGGACTCCGGTTACGGAAAATATTCCGGACAAATCGATTTGGAAGCACCGCCATTTCGTACTTGCCGTAATAGCTCAGTTTGCCTACTGTGCCGCCCAAACCGGCATATTCAGTTTCTTTATCAATTACGTTACCGAACAAGACCCGAGTATCGATCCTGAAAAGGCATCGAGGTTTCTAGCTTTCGGTGGAATGACTTTATTCATGGTAGGAAGGCTTTCGGGGAGTATGCTGATGAAATGGACTATGCCCAATAAACTGCTTGTCCTATTCTCTTTGATTTCATCCGTATGCATGCTTCTGGTAATTCTCGCTCTGGGAAGAATATCATTATATGCCCTATACACGACCTTCTTTTTTATGTCGATCATGTTCCCTACGATTTTCGCACTCGGGCTTTCGAACATGGGAACTCTTACCAAAAAAGCTTCGTCATATATCGTTATGGGTGTAGCAGGAGGAGCTTTCAGTCCTATGCTCATGGGATTGATCGGAGAGAATAACATGGCTGTCGGATTCATCGTCCCGTTCGTTGCTTTTATGTATATTCTGTTTTTTGCAGCCAAAGGTTATCGCTCGTAAATAAGAATACGACTATTATCGCCCAAGCTTGTTTAAGTTTTCGGATAAAGAAATTCTCAAGCCAACCCGAACAAAATTTAGACAGGCGCAGAGCGAACAGTCAGAAAATTAGACAGATTCTCAATAATTCTTCTTATCTTTGTCCCCGTATTGGTTCGAGATGCCTGCAACAGGATATCGATGAAAAGGGAATCCCGTGAAAGTCGGGAACAGTCCCGCTGCTGTAATTCTCCTATATTTGCGGCAAACTATCCCCTGCCACTGAATAGAATTATTCGGGAAGGCGTTTGCCCACAGAGATAAGTCAGAAGACCTGCCATACACACAAAATGCCGTTTCTTGCGAGGATGAGACCGGCAATACAAAAAAATTTCAGCGAATGCGTAATTTCCGATTTTGCAACCCTGCTTTATTGTACGGGATAATCTTATGGTGGATTATTCTGCCGATTCGCATATCCGGACAAACGACCGCCAAAATCGATACGACAAAAACCTACCAACTAAAAGAAGTCGTATTCACCGGAAAAACGATAAACAGAGATGTAGTTCCGGCACAAACGCTTTCAGGCAAGCAATTAGAAAGACTCAGCGTGCATTCTGTCGCAGATGCGATCCGATATTTCTCGGGAGTACAGATAAAAGACTATGGCGGAATCGGCGGACTGAAGACCGTCAACATCCGAAGCATGGGAACAAATCATGTGGGTGTATTTTATGACGGTATCCAATTGGGCAATGCTCAGAACGGGACAATCGACCTGGGACGTTTCTCATTAGACAATATGGAAGCGATCACCTTATACAACGGACAGAAAAGCAGTATCTTTCAACCGGCAAAAGATTTCAGTTCGGCAGGTTCGGTTTATCTGCAATCCAGAACTCCACGTTTTGAGGAAGGCAAAAAATATAATCTGAAAGCAACATTCAAAACCGGTTCGTTCGGAACGGTTAATCCGGCAATTCTTTGGGAACAAAAGCTGAGCGAGAATATAAGCGGATCGGTAAGCGGTGAATACCTCTATACCACGGGACGATATAAATTTACGTACCGTAAAGAAGGAGGATATGACACTACTGCCGTACGGCACAACGGAGATGTAAACGCTTTACGGATAGAAACCGGTCTTTTCGGAAAAATAAAAGACGGCAACTGGAAAACAAAACTCTACTTCTATAATTCGGAACGGGGTTATCCGGGTGCTGTTGTCAGGAACAAATTTTCCAATGAAGACCGGCAATGGGACTCGAACTTTTTCGTACAATCGTCATTCCGAAAAAGTTTTGCAGAACGTTATCATCTTTTAATCAGCAGTAAATACGCTTATGATTATCTCCATTATTTAGCAGATCCGAGAAAAGACGCCTCTGTCATGTACACAAACAATCATTACCGGCAACAAGAAGTTTACTTATCGGCAGCCCAAATGTATTCTATATTCGATTTCTGGAACATCAGTTTATCGACAGATTTTCAATGGAACAAACTAAACGCCGATTTGATCAATTTTGCCTATCCGAGACGTTACTCGGGATTGATAGCGATAGCTTCTTCTTTTGAAATGGAGCCGGTAAAATTACAGGCAAGTCTGTTGGGGACTTTCACAAAAGAAACCACATCTTCTGCAGTCGTACCGGCCTCACACAAACCGCAATATACCCCGACAATTATTGCATCTTACCGTCCATGGAAACATATCGGATTAGATATAAGGGCTTTCTATAAAAAGATCTTCCGAATGCCGACTCTGAACGATTTATACTATACATTTATCGGCAATGTAAAGCTAAACCCCGAATATACGACTCAATATAATGTCGGTGTTACATACAGCAAAAGCTTCAACGGAATATTATGCATATTGGAGATACAAGCAGACGGGTACTACAACCAGGTGCGGGACAAAATCGTCGCAATGCCGACATCCAATTTTTTCCGCTGGACAATGGTCAACTTAGGAAAAGTAAAAATTAAGGGAATCGACATTGCCGCCAATGCAGGATGGCGATTCGGGACACAATGGAACATCGACACCCGCATAAATTACACCTACCAGAAGGCACAGGACTACACTTCTACCGACGATCTTTATTACAAAGGACAAATTCCGTATGTCCCCCTGCATAACGGATCGGCAGTCATCAATGCCGGATACAGAAACTGGGAACTGAATTACAGTTTCATATATACCGGAGAACGATATGCTTCGAGAGCCAATACCGAAGAAAACTACGTTCTTCCATGGTACACAAGCGATTTATCTCTATCGAAAAATCTCCGATGGCACAAAACCGGAATAAGAATAACCGCCGAAATCAACAACTTATTTAACCAACAATATGAAGTCGTGCGTTCTTATCCCATGCCCGGCACTAATTTCAAACTGATATTGAATGTTACACTTTAACCGGATAATTTTATGAAACGAATGAATATGCAAAATATTTACCGTATCTTTCCACTTATATTTTTGTTACTGACAAGCTGCCGGGGCGATGAGCCTGTTCCCGCTCCACGAGAAATCACCGTAAGTTCGGGATTCTATCTGCTCAACGAAGGAAATAAAGGTAATAATATGGCTACTCTCGACTATTTCGACTACACCAATAATACCTATTATCTGAACATATATGCAGAGAGAAATCCGACTGTAGTCAAAGAATTGGGAGATGTCGGCAATGACCTGCAGATATACGGAAACAGACTATATGCCGTAATTAACTGTTCTAATTTTATAGAAGTTACAGACCTGAAAACGACAAAACACATCGGTATGATCCAAATTCCGAGTTGCCGCTATATCGTTTTCCACAAAAACAAAGCATACGTATCATCGTATGCCAGTATAGACGGAAGCGATTTATACGCCAGACAAGGATATGTTGCCCAAATAGATACCGCCTCTTTACAAGTCGAAAAGAGAGTTGCCGTAGGGTCGCAACCGGAGGAGATGGTCATCATCGGAGATAAATTATATGTGGCAAATTCGATGTGCGTTTCGACCGGAGAAATGGATCATACGGTTTCGGTAATCGACCTGAATACATTTACCGAAATAAAAAAAATAGATGTTGCGGTAAACCTGCACCGGATGAAGGCAGATCGTTACGGTTACATTTATGTCTCGTCCAGAGGAGACTATTATGACGGGAAGTCCGATCTTTATATGATAAACAGTCGTACGGACGAAGTAGAAGGTCCTTTATCGATACCTGTCAACAATATGTGTATATCCGGAGACTCCCTATACATTCTTGCAAAAGAATTCAATTATATTACAGGATATGCAGAAAGTGTTTACGGAATCATAGACACCCGCACTCACAAAATCCTTACCCGAAATTTCATATCGGACGGAACCGATACCCGGATAGATATGCCATACGGTATCGCGGTAAATCCTATCAGCAAAGAAATATTCGTCACAGATGCCAAAGATTTCATCACACCGGGAAAAGTTTACTGTTTCTCTCCAGACGGCAAAAAGAAATGGGAAGAAATAGCCGGAGAAATTCCATCGAACATTGCATTTGTGTTAGAAACTCAAACAACAGATAATTAACAATATAATGAATTTATATTGCTTAATCGGTAAGAAGCCCATTTAAACGGATAATAAAAATATTTCTATAAGAGCCTATTTAAATTTTAGACAAATAGATTTTGAAAATTTCTTTTGAGTTTTGCGGGGGATAATACGGAATATCTGAATGAAAACAGGAAGACAGACCGAAAGAAAGCGTAAAAATAATCTGGAGAATGTTATTTACATCATGTATAATATATGTATATCAATACAATAGAATCTATATTTACTTATTAAAAAAACAACACAGAAATAAAATCGGTATTTTAGGAGATTCTTCGATTTTTACTTTGCACTTGATTTCATTCTTTGCACTTGGTCTCACAAAAATGTTGTTGAAAGCCATTTCTCCAACTATCTACACTTATCGGAAGAATATCGTTTGGTTGTGTATTGATGAATTATGCAGCCAAAAAAGAAAGGAGCAACCTCGACCCAAGAAGTATTTCGCCATTGGAGTTTTTGGTCCCTGCAAAGTTAACTATTTCTATCAAGTCATAGGCACATGGAAAGGCAAATATGCCTACCTAAATTTAGTTTACTTTGGTTTAGCATATATAGGTTAATAGACTAAACTAAACTGAATTTTCAATCTATTTCCACCTGATGAAGTAAGATATATCTTCCGTAATCACCTAAATGGAAGGATTACAGAAGATAATAATGATTTTGTTTGGATAAAGAACCTTACAGATGTAAAAGTACGCGTTCCTAATCCCGATGATGATTATATACGCTCTATCACATACATTTGCGACGAGGAGTTGGCATTAGCTATGAAAACAATCGCTCAGCATAGTTTTGGTATTACACCTGAAGATTTATTCATCGTAACTGCCAGAGAATTTGGGTTTAAACGTACTGGTGAGAATATAATTTCTTCACTTCGCAATGTATATGAACAAATGCTTAAAAACAATGAAGTGACAGAGATAGATGGTAAAGTTTGTGTAGAACACTAACGATTAGAATAATTTAATTCTTCAAGCATCCAATCGGCACAACATATACTCCATCTGCTCGTTTATAGGCAAAGTCACCAACACCTGTCAGCACCATACAAAAAGCAGGGGCTTTCATTCGGGAGGTGTCTATGATATTTGAAAGTGCCGTTAATGTTTTTGCGCCATCATCAATCAATTTCTCTCCACCCAATTTTATTTCAATAAGACCATACGACCCATTACGCAAATGTACCACAGCATCGCATTCCAAACCGTTCTTGTCTCTATAATGATACACAGAACCATCCAAGGCATCTGCATAAACCCGAAGATCCCGGACACACATTGTTTCAAAAAACAACCCAAATGTATTTAAGTCGTTAATCAAATCATTAGGACCTAAACCAAGAGCAGCCACGCCAACAGAAGGATCGACATAATATCTTGTATTCGATGTACGAACCGCTGTTTTACTCCTTAAGTTGGGATTCCATGCCGGCATATCCTCTATTACGAATATTTTCCGCAAAGCAGTAAGGTATGCATCTATCGTTTCATCGCTGACATCCTCCGGTTCATTTGTTGATATATCGGCAAGGATTGTAGCGATACTTGCTTGAGAACCTTGATGCCTGGCATAAGAACGCATAATTCTCTTTGCTCGTTCCGCATCTCGTTTTACATTATCAACTCGTGATATATCGCTATTTGTTATCGCTTTATAATATTCTGTCGCCTGCAATAGTGCCGCCTTTTCTGTTTTCTTTTGCAAAGCCTTAGGCCACCCTCCTCGGCAAACGACAAAAGCAAGCATCGGCAATGTAAGTTTATTCAAAGCACCTATTTTATCAGGTGTAAGAAACAAATCCGATAGGCTTATCTCGCCTGTAGAGTCGCCGGATTCCCACAAACTCATAGGGCGCATAGTAAGCCATCCGTATCTTCCGGTACCTGTATGATGAATTTTCTTGGCTTCGACAGGTACAGCAGAACCTGTAAGCATAAACTGTCCGTCTTCATCTCGATGATCTACTTCAAACCGAATAGCATCCCAAAATTGAGGAACTTCCTGCCATTCATCAATCAAACGCGGAGTTTCTCCTTCAAGCAAAAAGCTAATATTAGTTTGAGCCATTTGCCTATATTGCTCTTGTTTAGTAGGGTCGTCCATATAGATAACACTTTTGGCCTGCTGTTCAGCCGTGGTCGTTTTGCCACAAGCTTTAGGCCCCTCTATCAATACAGCACCCATCGCTTCTAACTTATCACGCAGAAGTTGATCCGCTATTCGATTCTTATATTCCATACACTGTATTTTTTTGCAAAAATAGCTTATTTCTTTGTAATCCAAATCAATTTCAAAAATAAATTTGGAAATTTGGCGCAAAACTATTTGGAAATTTGACTTTATTTTGATTGGAAATTTGGCGAATTTTCTTTATTGGAAAATCCAACGCTCCCCAACAAGGATAAAATAAGCCCGATACTCAATCCAAAATATAACGAATTCCCGAACGTTTTTTTAAATCGGCTATATCTTCTGGAGAAAGCTGGTTATCTCCGATATCCAAAACCGAAATCGCCGGAGAAATTTTTAATGACCGCAAAGCATTATGTTGTGTATATAAATAGGTCAAAGAAGGGCACAAACTTACATCAAGAACCGACAGCATATTATCGGAACTGTCGAGATAAAGCAGAAATTCCTGATTTCCTATTTTCAAATTGTTTAACGCATTGTGAGAACAATCCAAAGAGACCAAATAAGATAGTCCGGATATATCCAACTCCTCGATCCAGTTAAAAGAACAATCAAGGTGTTCGAGCCATTTGCAAAAAGAGACATCAATATTCTCCAAACAACATTTCGGGACACGCAATTCATTGATACATTCTCCGCAAATACGTATCACATATTCTCCCTTTCGGGTATATGTATGAATCATATTTTTATCGCAAACACCATCTCCCCAGTCGATCATAAAATCACGTGCCGATACAGAAAGTTCGATTTCGGAATTTTCCGGAATTAAATATGTAATAAGAGTAATTACACCAAAAGTTGCGGCCTTCTTATTAACAACAGATGTTTGTCTCCTATAAATTAACGGCAAGATTTTCATATCACAAAAAATATGACTTCTAACACAATACCCGATAAACTATTTAATTAGTCTAAAGATTATTAAACTCAATATAATTGCCTGTTGCTTTAAAAACATATAAAATCTAATTATCAGGCATTTCATTGTTAAATCAGACAAATATACAAGAATTATTTATGAATTTCATCAAAAAAATTAAGAAATCAAAATACCAATAAATTGGTATAGCGAATAATAATTTCGATCACTAAGACAAATATCTAAAAATCAAAGACCAACATTTCATGAAACTCTCAAAACTGACCCGAGTAAAATTTAAACGACTGGCTCTAAGATTTTCAGAAACAAGTAAGACGAAATTATAAAATACGACTGATTCGTATTTATTAATTGAGTTGAAGCTTTCTCTAAAGAAAAATCCGACTTCTTTTCTGATAATAAAAATATGAAAAAACGTATAAAAGCCTTATTAATCTTCTTGTGTTTTTTCTATAATAAAGATTACAGATAGATAAACAATAGTCCGGACATTCCCAGCATACTTTGCTAATTGCCGAAAATTTGAAAGATAACCATAATCTATATGAAGTTTCTGCTAAACAAAGAAAAAATTCTCTCTTCAGGATTCAATATGTATATGGCTGAACCCATCGTCTCCAAAAATCTCATGGAAGCATTAGCCGCTATAAATGTATAGATCCCTATTTGAGAAAACACAATAGGGAATATGCCGAGGACTTTGCCTCACATTTACTTCGGGTAAATCGTTTTGACTTAAAAATTGCTCAAGATTTTCACATAAAAATAAAAAACACATTGCAACTTAATGTTAATATTCTTAACTTTGGGAATCTGTTGAATAATTCATGGGGACAAACAAAAAGCATTGCAGCCTCGAATTGGAGGGGAGACATTGCATTACAAAAAAACGAGACCGAAAACAAACCTATGTTTTCTATGAATACACTGGCAAAAATACAAAAAAACGGTACTCCATACCGAAACGTCCTCCAGACAAAACATTGCAGATAATTGTTGACAAACACATTTGAGTATCAAAGTATATCTTCAATTAATAAGAATGAAAAGGATTCATTTCATAGCATTCAATATCATGGCTGCTATTTTTATTATAACAGCCGTATTGGGTATAAACGGTTGTCATAAAAACAAGTCTCAAACCGATTATAACATTCTTGTCATCCATTCATTCGATTCTCTTTATACTTGGGGGAAAGAGATTAAAGAGGGGATAAACGATGCTTTTTCTCACCACAATCTCTCGGTAAAGATCAGACATTTTTATCTGAATTGTGAAATGCTGAACGCCCGGCAAGAAATCGATACGTTATCCCGCTTATTAGATGAATATACCTACGACCCACCCCACATGATTCTAATAGAAGACGACCAGGCTACTTTTTCTCTGATCACCAGCAATCACCCGATTACACATATTGTACCTATTATTTTTTCAGGAGTAAGTTACCTAAACTGCGATATACTTACCGGATATAACAATATTACCGGATTCGAATGCAAGCGGGATTTTATCGCTTGCTATAAATTAGCAAAACACATTATTCCAAACATTACGAGAATCAATATTCTGACAGACAGTACAGTTTTAGGTCAATCTTCACGAAAAGAATTTCTAAAGCAATGGCAAACTGTTTCCCAAACAGAAAAAGAAAAGATCAAAATAAAATTTATTCCATACCGTGAAATGAAAACATTCAGAGTATTATATCCTTTCTATAATGCATCAAAAGGGGATATTTTCATTTTACCCAAATGGGATTTTATAATTTCACAATTCTCCAATATTTCAGCACAACCGTTTTTCACGGTTTGTAATGAAGGGATAGGGGAAAATATAACCGGAGGAATTCTCGGAGGGATTTTTACACTCCCGTATCAACAAGGTTTCGACGGGGCTAATCTTGCCGCACAAATACTGAAAGGCGAGAAAACCATAACCAATGTTCCCCTGCAATACCACAAAGACCGTCCCGTTTTTGATTGGCCTCAAATAAAAAGACTGAACATATCCAAATCCCAACTACCGGAAAACAGTTTCATATACAATATTCCGATATATGAAAAATATAAAACAGAATTTATCATCATAATCCTGACAGCATTCATTTTGCTCTTTTTTCTGATATTTTTGTACTTACTCGAAAAGAAAAAAAAGAAACGTATACAAATCCGGTTACATAATAAACAGGAACTATTGGAACAAGCCTTGCAAGTCGGAAATTTCCATACATGGTCATACGATCTTGTTACACGAAAACTCACATTCGACAAACATTTTTTTCAAAGCACAGGACTGCCTCTTACCGAGAATTACAAAATAAACCGAATATCGTTAATCAGAAGAATACATCCGGATGACCGAAGAAACGTTTACAATACTTTACTCTCCTCTATATATGGAAAAGACGCGAAAGTAGTAGTGCAATTCAGAATAAGTCTCAATTCTCCAGATGAATATGAATGGTGGGAAACCCATTTTTCTTTATCTCCGTACATATCCTATTCTAATGCTCAAATATACGGACTTTGTTCCTCCATAGAACACATCAAGCAGCGGGAAATGGAGCTTATCGTCGCCCGCGATCTGGCCGCAAAAGCAGAACTGAGACAATCTTTCGTAGCCAACATCAGCCATGAAATTCGTATTCCGCTCAATGCAATTATCGGATTCACCAACCTACTATCCGATGAGAACGCTTTCACACCCAATGAACGGCAGTCTTTTATAAAAACGATAAACCGAAACTGCAACATTTTGCTGAAACTAATCAATGATATTTTGGAACTCTCCAAATTAGAAGCCAATACAATATCCTTAGTTTCCGAACCCTGCAATATGGAACAAATTCTGGAACTCGTATATTCCCAACACAAAATGAGAATTCCTGAATCTATACAATTCTCAATAGAGACACCTCATAAACAGACAATTATAAAATCCGATTCGATACGTCTGACTCAGTTACTATCCAATATCCTCGATAATGCAATAAAATTCACGCAAGAAGGAAATATCACGATCGGTTACAGTATCGATCACAACCAATATCTCACACTGTTCGTAAAAGATTCAGGCATAGGAATCTCAGAAGAAGAGCAAAACTTGATCTTCGACAGATTTTATAAATGTAACGAATTTACACAGGGACCAGGACTCGGACTTTCTATTTGCGCTGCCATCGCCCAACTATTCGAAGCCAATATCAGCGTAGAATCCAAACCTGGAAAAGGAAGTTGCTTTTCCATTCATATTCCAATACGCAAAGATGACCAGATATCATTTGGTGAAGATAGAGAAATAAAACCCCTATTCCCGACCAATGCAGATCATAATACAGAAAACAACGAAAATCAATCCCAAGAAACAACACTGTTAATAGCCGAAGATATAGAAAGTAACTTTCTTTTGTTAAAAACGATAATAGGTAACAGGTGTCGCATCTTATGGGCAAAAAACGGAAAAGAAGCAATCGAATTATACCGAAATAATTCGGTAGATCTCATTCTCTTGGATATAAAAATGCCCGAAATGAATGGTATAGAAGCATTAAAAGAGATACGAAAATTATCTGCCGACATACCTATAATCATGCAAACCGCATATGCATTCGACTCAGATAAAGATATTGCAATAGAAGCCGGCTGCACCGGTTTTATTACCAAACCCATCAATCCGGTAGTACTAAAACAAACAATCAGTAACTATATTTCAGGCATTATCTGGTAAAAATCAATTATGCCGGGAACCAAAAAGACGAACAATGAGATCGCATTATATGACAAATATACTTAGAAATCACAAACGTTTTCTTTACAGCTTTTTCACAATATTGCTCATAGCTTGCAATTTTCCGGTACAGAAGACAACGGCATCCGAAAGTTCAGCTCCGATATTGATTATCAGTTCATACAATCCGGATACACAATTCACGACTTCCACCATCATATCTTTCAACGACACGTATCGACACCTCGGCGGAAAATCACCGATCTCTATCGAAAACATGAACTGCCAAAGTCTGTCCGAATCTCAAACATGGAAAAAACGACTTAAAAACATACTACTAAAACACAAGCAATTACCTCCTAAACTAATTATTCTCATAGGTCAAGAGGCATGGGCATCATATCTCTCTCAAGATACACTACTGTTCAAAAACACCCCTGTACTATGCAGCATGGCAAGTAGAAATGTTGTTCTTCTGCCCGACAACAATCAAGATATTAAACTTTGGAATCCTGAAAGTATCGACGTCTTCAAAGATATGCCGAACCGGAATATAAAAGCCGGATTTGCATACGAATATGATATAAAGAAAAATATCGAACTGATCATGAACCTTTATCCGCTGACCCGTAATATAGCATTCATATCGGACAATACATACGAAGGTATCTCTTTGCAAGCATTAGTAAAAAAAGAATTCAAGAATTTTCCGGACCTCAACCTCATATTATTAGACGGCCGATTAAAAACAATCTATTCGATCATTGAAGATATCAAAGATCTGCCTCCTAATACGGTCATCTTATTCGGGACATGGAAAGTCGACGCATCAAACGCTTTCTTTATAAAAAACGCCATATATACGATGTCCGGCGTTAATCCCAAAGTTCCGGTATTCTCAATTATATCATTCGGATTAAACAATTGGGTATTAGGCGGATATTCTCCGAATTATCGACAGCAAGGCCCCGACATGGCAAAACAGGCTATCAATATAGAAAAAGGGGAAGAAGCCAACATCAAATTTATTCCTAACGAATATATCTTCGATTTCAATAAAATCAAAGAATCTGATATTCCGATCGAAAAACTTCCTCGAAATTCTATTCTTCTCAATAAAACATTGCCATTGTGGAAAGAATATCCTGTCGAGTTCATTTCTATCATTTCGGTATTAATTATTCTTGTGATCGCTCTTTGCTGTACTCTATTCTTTTATTTCCGCACAAAAAAAGTAAAAGAACATCTGGAAATGTCTGAAAAAGAATTAATCATCGCTAAAGATAGAGCAGAAGAATCGAATCGGTTAAAAAGCGCCTTTTTAGCAAATATGAGTCACGAAATCCGAACCCCGTTAAATGCTATTGTAGGATTCTCGACCGTACTCGCCGAAGAAAATAAGAACAAAGAACAACAAGAATATCTGGATATTATTCAAAAAAATTCGGATTTATTACTTCGGCTCATCAACGATATTCTCGATTTATCACGTCTTGAATCGGGAAGAGTTCAATTCAATTTTTCCCTCTGCGACATTACACAGCTATGTCGTGACCAAATTGCAATAATAAACCGGGTCAAAAAAAATGCAATTGCTTATATATTCGAAGCAGACGAACCGCTTTCTATGGTAACCGACCCTCAACGATTACAACAAATCTTCATCAATCTGCTGAATAATGCCGGAAAATTTACCGATACCGGAACAATCACTCTTTCCTATAATATAGAACCAGACAAAAACAGGGTGATATTCTCCGTATCCGATACCGGTTGCGGCATTCCTAAAGAGAAACAACGGCAAGTATTCGAGAGGTTCGAAAAACTAAATGAATTTGTACAAGGCTCTGGGCTCGGATTGTCTATTTGCAAATTAACCATCAATAAAATGGGAGGAGATATATGGATAGACCCCGATTACACAAAAGGTTCTCGATTTTGCTTTTCTCATCCTCTTAATCTCAAAATGCCTCCGGAGAAAAAATATCGTTTCATCTGAATTTTCCATATTCTCCCTTTAAAATAAGCTCATCAGATCGTTGCTTCTCCGATAGGAACAGAACCGGAAACCTTTACCTGCATTTTTGTAAATCGGTACGGCAACGGCTCGGTATAACATATATAATTACCGATACAACGCGTTATAAGAATATCATCATGATGCCCGTCCATCGCCCCGAAACTTCCATTCGGTTTCCGTTCAAAAACATCATGTTCATAACATGCCTGAATATCCCTTTCTATATACCCGTTCTCCCTTAACATCTGTATTTGATGATTTACCACCATTGTTTTGGTAGAACGATTCATGTGAAATCCCCATTTAGAAGGAACTTGAGATCGGATCATTTCGGCAGATACACGAGCATACAAATGTGTATAAGAATCGGCAATAGTATCCAGAATATATTCCGTATGTTCCCCATCCGTATGTTCCGTTTCCAAAGTATTGCTTTCTATTACAAGTAACGCATGGTGATAAAAAGCTGCAATCTGGACAGACTTCCATGCCAACAAATCATGATCAATATGCCCCCTCCATTGAGCGACAATCTCAGGTACACCCCCAAACAACATCCAATAACGGTCATAGACGACAATAACCGAATAATCGGCTTTTGAAGAGCGGCCTCCGATATCGACAACGACCAGATAGCGATCCTTTACAGACATATCGGAATCCGGAAAAGCCCAGATATGAAGGCGTCCTCCCGCCTCTTCCTTAAAACCGAGCCCTTTCAATGCCGACTTTCCGGAGAAAGCTTTCCCATAAACTTCTCCGACCTTATCTGCCGGACGACATGATTCCCTAAGTCTTTGCACCTGTCGTATATCGAATACCCGTTCTCCGGTATGGTTAAACGCCTCAACATCATCAGAGGGATACTCCGCCATCATATCGGCATGATCTCTATACTCTTTTCGTTTCATACGATACCAAGCTATTGCTTCAAGAGTCGCACCTTTATCCCAAAGATCCTTTTCATAATCTGTCAAAGATGTTATCAATGCGTCATAATCTTCTACCGGAACAGAATACATTTCTATTTCGAACCACGGTATAAATAAAAAACGTTTATCGCTCTCCCCCCTCTTTGCCCTTTCACATTCCTGATGAAAATAATTCCCCGTTCCGTTCGCCGTACTTTCCATAACAACAACCGAGTCGGGCAACAAAGCAACCGAACCGCATACCGAACGAATCAACGACTCAGGAGATTTCAACCGCGTATGAGGCCAGAAAGCCACCTCCGACAAATGCGCCATAACAGCATCTGACCCACGTACCGACTCCAGAGTTTCTGCCGACCCGATCGTGACTTTACAACTCGTTTCGGCAATCACAGAGGTATTCCCCATTTTCTCATACGGTTGAAACTTCAGAGGTTTATCTGCATCTATCAACCAAGCCGGATAACTTTCCAACAATTTAGAATACATCCCTTTAATATTTGCCGCTGCATCTTTTAAATGCGCGCAGATCACGCTATTCCAGTTTTTCCGGTGTACCAGCTGTATCCAAGCCATATACATCTGTACCAGCGTAGAACCGCCCCATTGTCTTGCCTTCAACAATATCAGCCGTATAGGCAGACGTTTCGTCCTCATATCTTCAAGCTCCGAAAGCAGGCGACGCTGAGGCCGATTGAGTCGAAAAGGAATATCTGAATCACCCGTCTTATTCTTAATACGAACAAATAAAACCGCCCAAAATTCAAAATCATATTTAATCCTGACCTTCACCCACCGTCTCCAGACTTCTTCCTTAATAACAGGTGAAGGGGATTCTTTCAACTCGTTCAGAATAAATTTTTCTATCGAACCATGCCGACGTAAAAGTTTTACGAGTTCGACCTCTTCCAGCATCATTTCCGGGATATATTGTATCGGAATAGGAGCATCCGGAAGATGAAAGCAAAAACGCTTTCCGGTTATGCTTCCCTCTCCCGTCTCAGGACGATAAGGTCTATCGATCTCTTTTTTCCGCCTTTCGTTTTCAATCACTGTAATTTCCATTTTATCTAATATTTTCCGATAATTCTATTTTCCGCAAAATAGCACATCGAAAAACGATATTTCGTGCGATAAATATAAAATCTATCGCAACCCCGCCAGCCTGTCGAGCGTATCGGCTATGGCACACAACGCTTGTCTTTCATCTCCGGCATCATTTCTACTCTCATGTTTTTCCAGAATTTCAATACACTTGAGCAGATTGACTTCACTGGTACATTCAGGTATCATTTCCTGCAAACGTTTATAACACAAATCCAATATCTCCCGTCTTTTCCGGATATAATCATCGGCCGAAATATTATTTTTTCCGGTAAGAGCATTTTTTTTCGTCATATTCTATACGATTTTATAATTATAACACCATACGACAAATATATGAGGTGATATTTGTATGCTGATGTTATAATAATAAATTCGTTCACTAACCAATTAAAAAAATTTAGAAGGAGAAACAAAAATGTTTGCATCAATATTCAACGGGATCAAAGCCCGAAAACAGAGAAAAGCAGCTGAAAAGGAACAAAAAAACGCATTACAGGCCCTCGACAGCCAACAAACACAGTTAGACAACCTTTTCAACTCGGAGTATTACGGTGATTATATAAATCGATCGGACAGCCAAGCCCTATTAAAAAATCTCCGGAAACAGACTCAACAACTGAATCAACAAACACTGACTCAGTCTGCCGTCACGGGAACGACACCCGAAGCTATCGCCGCCCAACAAAAAAACAATGCGGAAACGATAGGCAACACATATAGTGCGATTGCGGCAAATGGCGCACAATGGAAAAATAATGTCCTGAATAATTACATCAATCATTCGGCAGCAATAAATGACAAAAGATACAACACCTATATGAATGCCAGCAATATGTTCCGGAACGCATCGGAAAATGCGTTACAGAACGTAGGTCGAAGATTGGAAAATCTGGATAATACAATATTAAGTATGGCACAACTGTCGTCAGGAATGCTTTGAAATCATTTATCGGAAACGGATCAAAAGATATGATAATGGAAAATAAGACAACCGAACTACAAAATAAAAAAAATACGGCAGCGATTTTCTCCGACATCAGGCAACAGGTAGAAGATGGGAAAGGCTTTCTCTCGGTATGTCTGGAAAATCGAAAACAAAAAAAGAGATCTGCCGCCCGCAAGTCGATTGATGATCTGGAATATGCGTTGAAACTTTTAGGACAAAAACCGACAAAAGAAGAATACGGAAAAAAAGAAAGGAGTTTTTACTGGAAAAAACTCACCCGGTTATTTGAACCGGAATCCGAAATTATAGATAAACAAAACGTCCGATGCAGAAAAAAACAAGAGTTGCGGAAAAATTTTCTCGAACTAACAGAGAGGATTCCGGTCATCCCGAATACTCATGCCAAACTGCCTGCAAAAGGATTAAACACAAAAGAATTTCCAGAGGTATGGCAAGATAATGCAGAAAATACCGATAAACAAAAATTCTTGCTTTTCAACTATCTGACAGCTCAAGGTATTTCTCCCGAAGAAGCCCGAGTACAAATAGAAAACTTATTATTCGAAAACACTCAAAACAATACTCTCAATGAATAAAAACAATAGATGGGATTATATCGATCCTCAATTACAAAATATGTATAAACGTCAATTCGCCCGGACAATAGATAACGGTCAAAGCACAACAACTCAACCATTTATGCAAAAACAACCGGAATATATCGATTCCGATTTAATAAAGCAGACAATGGCCGGCAACCCTCTGACCGGTCAGGAATGGAGAACTCCCATTCCTGCACAAAAGCTGTATCCGACCATACCCTACCCGTCCATTCCCGATACCCCATATAACCGAAAGATTTTGTCTTCTTTATTCAATAACGATCCTGAAGGAAAACCTTTGACAAGCTTTAAAGACGGACTGGCCCAATACGGGAAACGGTTAGCAAACGATTTTTCCTACAATATCGGAAAATTAAAAAGCTGGTGGAACAATGAAGACGAAATGCAAGCTGCATACCGAAACGTACAAAAAAATTTCGGCAGTTTATCTTCTGTAAACAATGAAGATTTATTAAAAGAAATAGAGCGGAACAAACAAGAAATTTCTGAAAAAAACATCCGAAAACCCGACAAAAAGTTCGATTGGAATAATAACGAGCTTTATGATCCGGAAACCGGAGCTGTCAATGAACAAGAGTACATGAATACAAAAGCCCGATACATCGATGCTTTAAAAAATATCATGGAGATGAAATCGGACGGATTATCCCCCCGGCAAATAGAAAAAGCAGTGAATGATTATATCATCAACGGAGGTGAAGGGAAAAAACAAATGAGCAAAGCTCTGGAACAAAATGACAGTTTCAAAGAAACCGAAGGCTGGGCAAAAGTTGCCGAAACGGGTGCAGGAATAGCTCAGCAAGCCCTACCCATAGCCGCAGGACTGGTCTTTCCACCGGCAGGAGTCGCTTTGGGTGCAGCCAATGTCGGTAGTTTAGCAGCACAAAGTCACGCTCAGGCACAGATGGATATAGACCGGTATGAAAAGGAAAACGGCGAGAAAGTACCGGATTGGAAACGTGCCGCTTATGTGGGTTCTTATACAGGAGCAGACCTCCTCATAGAAGGTCTCATGCAGGGCAGATATCTAAACAAACTCTCCGCTCCTTTGAAAGAATCGATGCGAAAAGGCGTTATGTCTCAAATGATGAAAAATCCGCAGGCATCCAAAGAGTTAACCGACTTGCTAAAAAATTACAAACATATCGACCTGAAAAAACTGGCGGCAGAAATCGGTTCGGATGCCACTATGGAGGGATTGAGCGAAGCCGGCACTTCTGTTGCTCAAGACATGGCAGCACGCATTTATCTGGATAGAGAAAATTATCCGGCATTAAATGAAATTCTTCAAAACGCAACCCGATCCGGCATAGAAGGAGGAGTCTTCGGAGGGGCATTAGGCGGAATAAGCCATACCGGAGGAAAAGCGGTGCAACATCTTCGGAGAAAAAATGATGGAAAAGTGACAATACTCAATACCAAATACGGAGAGCCGATGGAGGTAATCGGGCAAACCGAAAACGGACTGTATAAAGTCATTACACCGGAAGGAAAAGAAGAACTCATATTTCCTGATTTCGCAGAAGGCATATATTCTATTCCTTATGAAGATTATAATCGGATTACCCGCAGCAGTGCGGACGAATACGAAAAAATGCCATCCGCGACAGAACAGAATAAAAATCTGAAAAAGGAAGATTCCGGATTCAACATTTCGATCGTCAACCCTGACAATCCGTGGTTGAACAAATACGATACGCAATTTCAAAGAGACAGACGCCGACAGGAAGCCGAAAAAATAAGCAAGGAACTTGGCATTGATGCTCAAATATTTGACCGACAATCGGAACTTCCTCTCGACGTACAGCAAAAACTGCCGGCTAAAGACGTCCTACCGGGTTATTTTTCTCCCGAGAATGATCAGGTGAACGTTATATTAGACAATATCCGTTCTGAAGCTGAACTAAAAAAGACACTGATGCGTGAAGCTGTCGCCAAAAAAGGAATACGTGCTTTATATGGAGAACATACCGATAGTTTTCTGGATCAGGTATTCCGGTCAATGCCTTCAGAAGTCAGGGAAACTTACCAAAAAAACAACAGATCAAATCGTAAAGCTGCTGAAGAATACCTGTCCGATATGGCAGAAAAGGGGATCGATAATCCCGGACTATGGAACAACATCCGGTCATATACCCGACAAATAATAAGGGATAAATTAGGACAGGACTTCGATTTTGACGATAACGAATTGCAATATATCTTATGGAAAGCCCGCAACCGTATCACAAACAAAGATACGATGAAAGAGATGCTGAAAAAAAACAACAAAGAACGACAAATGCGAGAATCGATGTTCCCGACTCACTACCCGCCTAAAAACAAAAAATAACCGCAACCTTCATAATGACAAACGGGAAAGATTGTAAATCACCTTTCCCGTTTTATCATTTATATTAAAGCAATAGCTTATGCTTCTTTCCCGTGGCAGTTCTTATATTTCTTACCGCTTCCGCAAGGACAAGGGTCATTACGTCCTACCTTAGGCCCGACTTTGATCGGTTCGGGTCTTTGCGGGGCTTGCTGTGCAGAAGCTGCCGAAGAACTGCCTCCTACCTGATCTTTTTGTGTACGATATTTGCTGTAATCCTGACGCACTTCAGGAGCAGCTTCACGCACCTGCTCCGGCTCTCGTACAGGAATCTGGCCTCTCATCAGAATAGCTACCGTTTTTCGGTTGATCGTATCGATCATATCTTTAAACATACCGAAAGACTCCAATTTGAAGATCAATAACGGATCTTTTTGCTCATAACTTGCGTTCTGTACCGATTGACGCAATTGATCGAGATCGCGCAAATGTTCTTTCCATGCCTCATCTATCGTATATAACAATATGGCTTTCTGGAATGCTTTATTGATAGCTTTCGACTCCGATTCGTATGCCTCTTTCAAATTACAAGAAATATTATACATCCGTTTTCCGTCCGTAATCGGTATCATTATATTCTCATACCGGTCACCCTGATTTTCATAAACCTGCTTAATCACCGGATTGGCAACAGCCACCATATTATCCGTTTTACGCTTGAACGCAGCAATGACCGCATCATACAGCATATCTACCAATCGCTCGTTCTTTTCACTTCGCATTGCCGTTTTATCGAAAGGTATTTCAATGGCAAACGTCTTGAACACATCCTCTTTAAGCGCATCGTAATCCGAATTTTGAGAATGAGATTCGATCATAGCCTGTACGGCATCATACATCATATTCACAATATCGATGCCGATACGTTCTCCTAAAAGAGCATGATGACGTTTGGTATATATTACCTCACGTTGTGCATTCATCACATCATCATATTCCAATAAACGCTTACGAATACCGAAGTTATTCTCTTCTACCTTCCGCTGAGCACGTTCGATTGATTTGGAAATCATATTATGTTCGATCATCTCTCCTTCTTCAAAGCCCAAACGGTCCATAACCTTAGCAATACGTTCTGAACTGAACAGACGCATCAAATTATCTTCGAGAGATACATAAAATACCGAAGATCCCGGATCACCCTGACGTCCGGCACGGCCTCTCAACTGACGGTCTACACGACGAGACTCATGACGTTCAGTACCGATAATGGCCAACCCACCGGCAGCACGAACCTCAGGAGAGAGCTTGATATCAGTACCACGACCGGCCATATTGGTAGCAATAGTCACCGTTCCGCTCTGACCTGCCTGAGCGACAATATCCGCTTCTTTCTGATGTAACTTGGCATTCAATACGTTGTGTTTGATCTTACGCATGGTAAGCATCTTACTGAGCAATTCTGAAATTTCAACAGAAGTCGTACCCACAAGTACCGGACGGCCGGCCTCGACCAGTTTTTGTATTTCATCGATTACCGCCGTATATTTTTCCCGTTTGGTCTTATACACCCGGTCGTTCATATCGATACGGGCAACAGGTTTGTTTGTAGGAATCGTAACGACATCAAGTTTATAAATATCCCAGAACTCCCCTGCCTCGGTCTCGGCAGTACCGGTCATTCCCGCCAACTTATGATACATACGGAAATAATTCTGTAAAGTAATCGTTGCAAAAGTCTGTGTCGCAGCCTCGACTTTGACATGCTCTTTCGCTTCGATAGCCTGATGCAATCCGTCCGAATAACGACGGCCTTCCATAATACGTCCGGTCTGCTCGTCGACGATTTTTACTTTATTATCGATAACGACATATTCATCGTCCCTTTCAAACAAGGCATAAGCCTTTAAAAGCTGGTTCACGGTATGCACCCGTTCTGCCTTGATCGCATAATCCTGCATCAGGGTATCTTTCTTCGCCTGTTTTTCCTCATCGGACAGTCCCATATTTTCCAGCTCGGAGAGTTGAGCACCGATATCGGGCAATACGAAGAATTGCGGATCATCGGAATTTCCGGTAATCATGTCCAGACCCTTATCGGTCAGCTCCACACTGTTATTTTTTTCATCGATTACGAAAAGCAGCGGGTCGGTAACAATCGGCATATTACGGTTGTTTTCCTGCATATAATACTCTTCTGTCTCGAGCATCAACGCTTTTACACCGGGTTCACTGAGATATTTAATCAATGCAGAGTTCTTAGGAAGCCCCTTAAACGACCTGTATAACAACAAAGCACCCTCTTTACGCACCTCCTTATCGCTCGAAGCTATTTTAGTACGAGCTTCAGCAAGCAGCTTGGTCGTATAAGCCCTCTGTGCTTTATACAAAGCTTCTACTTTCGGACAAAACTCCTCGAAAAGTTGATCATCACCTTTCGGTACAGGACCTGAAATAATCAACGGCGTACGGGCATCATCTATCAATACGGAGTCCACCTCATCGACAATCGCATAGTTATGTTTACGCTGTACAAGATCCTCGGGAGATGTCGACATATTATCACGCAGATAATCGAAACCGAACTCATTATTAGTTCCGAAAGTAATATCCGCATTATACGCTTTGCGTCGTTCTTCAGAATTGGGCTGGTGCTTGTCGATACAATCGACAGACAAACCATGAAACATATATAACGGGCCCATCCATTCCGAGTCACGTTTGGCAAGATAATCATTCACGGTTACCACATGCACGCCATTCCCGGTAAGAGCATTCAAAAATACAGGCAAAGTCGCGACAAGAGTTTTTCCTTCACCTGTCGCCATTTCGGCAATTTTGCCCTTGTGCAAAACGACACCGCCGAACAACTGGACATCATAATGAATCATGTCCCATGTCACCTCATTGCCTCCGGCTACCCAGTGATTCTGATAGATGGCTTTATCTCCTTCGATATGTACAAAATCATGAGTCAATGCCAATTCCCGGTCAAACGGTGTAGCAGTCACGGTGATCGTTTCATTTTGAGCAAAACGACGGGCAGTATCTTTTACTACCGCAAATACCTCGGGCAATACCTCATCAAGAACTTTCTCATATTTTTCAAGAATCGTTTTCTCGATCTTGTCTATTTCTTCCCAAATGGCTTCACGTTTTTCGTAATCTTGTTCTTCTACCGAAGCTCTTAACTCCGCGATACGGTTTTTCTCAGGAGCGACAGCGTCCTGCACCCGTTTTTTAACATCATCGATACGGGCTCTCAGCTCATCGTCGCTTAGCTTTTCGATAGCCGGATATGCCTCTTTGACCTTGTTTACATAGGGGAGTATCTCTTTTAAATCACGTTGCGATTTATTTCCGAAGAGACTTTTTAAAAAATCATTAAATCCCATAGATTATATATTATTTTATTTTTTGCTGAATGAATAAAAACATTTCTCAAGAAAATACTTGGAGAACGGTTACAAATGTAATGTAAATAACCCGAAAACAAAAAGTCCGGAAAAGATTCGATAAATTCAATATCGGAACAATTCAGAATTTCACCTGGATTCTATCCGATTTATTTCACCGAAACGACTTTCTCATTTTACCGGATTTCGGGAAGCGCCGGTTGAGATGCGGCATTCGGAGAGCGTATCCGCAAAATACGTGAAACCGTAGGTGCGATCATTGTAACCCGAACAGGCCGGGCGATATGCTGAGGTTTTATGTCTTTACCAAAGAAAATAAGTGGAGCTGGAATCGCATTCTCCCGAACATATTCACGTGGATTATCCGTATTTTCATATACGATTTCCCAACCGGGCTGAACCTCGAGAAGAAGATCTCCGGATAATTTACGATGATACCCCCGACGAATAGCATCAATCCGGTTATTCCAATTTCCGTGCAACATCTGGAACGATGTCGTCACATCCTGTATCCCTGTCATTTGAACAAGAAATTCAGCAGCTTTGAGCTGAACATCTTTCAAACTCATTTCTTTATCCGAAATCAGTTTCCGATTCAAAAATATCTGACGGTCATGATAACCGAGTACCCATTTCTCCTGTCCGTAAACCGCCATCAAATACATATTGAGTAAAGAGGTAGCCCGCTCAGGATAAAACTCTCCTGCAGGAATTTCATATATCCCCACCTCTTTTGCCTCTCCGTTAAAATATCCGGTAGAGGTCAGGAAAATCACCGTATTCTTCAATCCGACATTCTTGTCGATCATCTCCAACAAACGAGCAATTTCCTGATCAAGGCGCAAATAAGTATCTTGAATTTCAAGACTATACTCCTGAATGCTTTTTCCTTGGTAATTGGCAGCAGAATACCCGATATTCAACATATCGGGATACATTTGTTTCCCCAACTCGCCTTTAGTAAGAAAAGCCTCCACGACCCGGTTTACCTCTTCATTCACCAAACCGCTGGTCTTAAAGTAATCGTATTTCTTATATTTCCCCTTGTCGAATATATGCTTAAACATATAGTCGCTACTCAGATAAGACAAGCCTGTATAATCCGTTGCCGAACGCAATGGCTGCCAGATAATCGTATCTATACGACGGTCGAGTCCCGATTCTATATTATATTGGTCGATATAAGCCGGGATATCTTTGTAATGAGTAGATGAAGCCCATTTCCCGTTGTCATTATCAATCCAGAACACGGCATTTGCAGCATGTCCCCCGCTCAATATCGCCTGTTCGAAAGTCGGTGCGACGGAAAAAACACGAGAGACACCTTCTGTCGCGATTTTCAATTCATCACAAATCGTCGAGGTCAACAAATTCTTAGGAGAAACCGTTTCATTCGTATAATTTCCCATTTTAGCAGGATCATACAAGATAGATTCCACCCTATCCTCCGTAACATTATATAATGTATTGGCCACAATTCCATTATAAGCCGGATACGTTCCCGTATAAATAGATGCCGTTGCAGAAGAACGATCGATATTCGGAAAATCGAATGTAACTTGATCATATAGCAAGCCTTCGTCCATCAGACGCTTGAAGCCCTTGTCCCCGAAGACATGCCGCATCATCTGCAAATAATCGGTACGCAACTGATCTATAGTAATACCGACAACCAACTTAGGCACATCGGCCGGAACCTGAGCCCCCAAAGGTGCGGTCATCAATACTAAAATCAAGGATGCTATAACTTTATTCATTTTTCTATATTTCTTTTTCTGCCATCTTTTCCTTCCTGCGATTCACCCATATATAGGTCACAGACCTAACGGCCAATACCAACACTAAAGGCAAGAATGCAATATTCATCTGTTGAGGCAACCAATACCAACTTGCCAATAAACAGAAAAGCACCGCAAAGTTAATAAAATGATAATAACAGACGACCTTTTTCATAGATTTTACCCAAATGATTGCAGGTAATATCAATAAAAAAGGATTTGCCCAGAATCCCGAATAATTCGGATAGGTAGCCGGATGGGTAGATATAAACATCAAGAAGAACAATAGACAGCCTACCAACCCGTAGATCAAAAACAAAACCGTATCTACAATACGGTAATGACGACGTTTTATAATTTCTACGACAGAAATTATAACTACCACGGACAACAGCAAAGATGCAGCAAATAAAGGAGATATACCGGTCGGTCGAACAGTTGCAGACGTCATATGCATAGGATCTGCGGCGAGCAATAAAACCGGCTCTCCGGACAAATAGCGCACCGAGTCGCCTTTTACGACACGGGCATCTTCAAATGCGTCCATAAGCACATCCGGAAGAAACATCTGTTCTTCATAACTAATCGTCCGGTCGAGAGGCGCTCCCAAAGCCAGATCTATTCCGAAAGTAAGCCACGGATAATTATGCGTACAATCATGAATCATATCACGGAATGTCACTTTTTCGTCCGGATCTTTATACTGTATCTGCCCCGATAAATTTTCCGTTATCACATTACGAGGACGAGTGGCGCAATTATCATACAGAAAGTTATACCGATATATACGATTATCGGGCATATTATTAATAATCAAAGCCTGAAATACACGCTTACTCTCTTCTGCCGTCAGCTCTAAAGGAAGTTCTGAAACTTTACTTCCCCGTACAGCATAGTTATAGACAAAATCCCTGAAATCGGCAAGCCCTATACTATAATCGGTCTCTCCTTTAGTAAAACGATAGATAAAATGCGGGGTATTGAAACTGAATACACCATAATGAAAAACGACATCTACATTTCGTGATACATCTTGCACTCGCAATCCCGTATGCCCGAACAACTCATATACTTGAGATCCCGGAGAACAGGTTATCAAACTGATTTTTAAGGAATCGTTTACGGAAGAATATCCTGTTGCCAGCGAACATAAAAAAAATAAAAATACAAGTATCTTCTTAATATCCATAATCTTAACCCGACAAGTAATACAATACTGTCTTCAACGGGTAAAAATACGACATTTTCACGAGACGACTTCTCCCGTGTTTATTTTTTATATTTTATTAGAACAGAACTTTCATCTGTTTGACAAAAAACGGAAATCAGCACCGGAAGGACTCTGAAATACTCTTAAGTCGAACTCTGGTAGAACCGCCATAATATGATCCAAAACATCCGCCTGCAGTGCTTCGTACAACGGCCATTCTTTTCTTTTTGTGAAAAAATAGATTTCCAAAGGCATTCCTTTATCCGTCGCTTCAAGATAACGGACAAGAATCATCAGATCTCCATTGCACTCGGGCAATGCCCGGATATAACGATCGAGATAGGCCCGGAACAGTCCGATATTGGTCAAACGGCTCTGAGGCGAAAGTTCTTTTTTATAATCGACATATTCGCGAACACCTTCTAAACGACAAAAACGCTCTAACATTTCGGGAGTACAAAATTTCACACTGTTCATGTCGATATGTACCGCACGCTTTATGCGACGCCCTCCCGACTCCTCCATCCCTCTCCAGTTCTGAAAAGAATCGCTCACCAATGCATACGGAGGAACGGTAACGATCGTATTATCGAAATTTCTGATTTTTACAGTATTTAAAGTGACCTCGATCACTCTTCCGTTCGCCCCATGTTTCGGAACGGTAATCCAGTCTCCGGGGCGCAACATATCATTTGCAGACAACTGTATTCCCGAAACGAATCCCATGATCGTATCTTTAAACACCAACATAAGAATTGCGGCAGAAGCCCCTAACCCGGCGAATAAAGATAACGGAGATTTGTCTATGATTACACTGATAATAAATATTGTACCGACAAAAAACAATAAAACCTGCAAAGTCTGAAACAGACCTTTTACAGGCCGGTCTCGCAGTTTTTCCTTCCGGTTGGTCAACTCAAGCAGAATATTAAGAAATGAACTGAAAAAACGCAGAACGACCGCAATGATATAAACAATACAAAGTTTCAGTATCCATGATAAAGCGACCGGTTGCTCGGGAAAAGCCAGAGGTATTAAAAAATAAATCATTACGGCCGGTACGGTCAATGCAAGTTTATTGAGCAATTTCCGGTCAAACAGCATATCGTCCCACTCGGCTTTCGTACTCTTCACAATCCGGTGCACCACACTGTTTATAAAATAGCGGCAGATATAATCGGCAATTACTGCCAACAACAAAATCGCAACGAGTATGATAACCCGGGAAAAAAACAAAGAAAGAGACGGGCTTAACGACGTATTATCAAACCAGCCCGATATCCAATACAATATATTTTCTGTTTCCAACAACATTCCACAATTATTTGCAACGAAACAAAAATAAGAAATTTATCGAAAACAAAAACTGCCGGCCTAATCTTTTATATAACATTCTTCATATCAAAAAAAACGGGAAACCGCATCCTGGCAGTACTCCCGTCTTCACAATGTTATCTAAACATATTTACGCCCGCACATCTGAACGACTTCCAAGACTATTCTGAAAACGACTATTCCGGTAACTTTTCCTATCCTCACGTCTTACGGTTCTCTTCAATTCTTCCTTCTCCGAAAAAACGGGTACAGGTCTTACAACACCTGCATTAAAAGGATGTTCTTTAATCTCGACGATATGTTTGCCGGTCAATTTTTCTATGTCCCTCAGATAGACCTTTTCCTCAGAGTCGCAAAACGAAAATGCAGCGCCACTGCGTCCGGCACGTCCCGTACGGCCGATACGGTGAACATAAGTTTCGGGAATATTCGGTAAATCATAATTTATAACATGAGAAAGATGATCAATATCTATCCCCCGAGCCGCTATATCCGTAGCAATTAAGACCCGGGTAATATGATCCCGAAAATTATTCAAAGCTTTTACCCTCGCATTCTGAGATTTATTTCCATGAATAGCCTCCGCTTTAACTCCCGATCTGCCCAATATTCGGGCAACCTTATCCGCTCCGTGCTTTGTCCGGGTAAAAACCAAAACCGATTCGATATTCTTATCTTGTAAAAGATGAAGCAGCAATTTACTTTTATCAGCCTTCTCTACGCTATAAACATGCTGCTCGATTACATCAACGGTAGATGAAGCAGGCGTCACCTCGATCATCTCCGGATGATTCAATATCTGTCGTGATAATTTTTCGATTTCGGCAGGCATCGTAGCCGAAAAAAACAGAGATTGTCTCTTACGAGGCAACAACAGCAATATTTTCTTTATATCATGGATAAATCCCATATCCAACATACGGTCAGCCTCATCGAGAACAAAGAAGCGTATCGTCTGTAAATCAATAATCTTCTGACTTACCAGATCGAGCAAACGCCCGGGTGTGGCAACCAATATATCGACACCCTTCCGTAAAGCCTCTACTTGAGATTTCTGCGATACGCCACCGAAAATAACGGTATGTTTCAATCGGGTATGACGACTATAAGCGTTTATATTATCTCCGATCTGAGCCGCCAGTTCCCGAGTAGGGGTTAATATCAATGCCCGGACAGACCTCCGTCCGTTTCCTCCGGCTTCCGCTAAGAGATTCTGTATTATGGGAATCGAAAATGCAGCAGTCTTACCTGTTCCAGTCTGCGCACAACCTAATAAATCTTTACCATCTAAAACACAAGGAATTGCTTTTGCCTGAATCGGCGTCGGGGTAATATACCCCTCATCTTGAAGAGCTCTAAGAACAGGCTCTGTCAATTTCAAATTTTCAAATATCATTAAATAATCGTTAGTAATCCCGATGTATTCCGGAATCACATTTCAAATGTACGCCTTTATATCGGACTTTCTATCATCGCCCGACATATAAAATGCTTTATTAACAGTTCGGACATTATTTTATCATAATCGTTTTTCGCGCCAATCGGACTTTTTCAAATACAAGAAAGAGAACAACAGCATAAAAACGGCATATACATGATCCGAAGTCCAACATACCGCAACATCGGCTTTAAGCCCGATAGCGACATACAATACATAAGCGACATATATAGACAATGCCGCAAGATCGAGCATAAATGCCTGACGAGTATTTCCCGTGCCGGAAACAATCGTAAACCAAATCATGGCAGGAACAAAAAACAGATAAGAAGACAACATTACCCACAAAGATGGTACGGCATTCTCTATCAAATCTGTATTATCGGTATAAATACGCAATACCTCCGAAGGGAATAAAGCGATAAGCAACAATATCGGCAAACAACAGAAAAAGCATATTCGGGTAATCCTCATTCCTAAACGGGGAACTGCATTCTGCTCCGACGCTCCCATAAGATTACTCGTCAGCGATCCTGCCGTCGAGGAGAATGCATTGACTACGATAAAAAGTAAAGAAGAAACACTCCTGACTATATTCGTGACCGCAAGAGAACGCTCTCCCAAGTGCTCGACCGAAACAAAAAACAAAAACCATGTGCTCATAGACAAGAAAGTCTGCAACATCGTCCAAATAGAGGTCGAAAGTATCCTCCCCAGCATCTTCGGATGAAATTTGATATTGAAAGAAAAACCGTACTTCTTCCAATCGATCTTAATCCAAGTATATAAAATATAGAATAAAGCAGACACCGCTTCGGCAGTACTGGAGGCTATTGCCGCCCCGGCGATACCCAACTGGGGGAATCCGAATTTACCGAAAATCAACACATAATTCAACACAATATTTGTCAATACCATAACAACGGAATTGATCGTCAGAATACGGGTATAAGTAATTCCGACATAAAACGCCCTGAATAAAACAGCGATAAAAGAAAAGAAAAAACCGTAAATACGCCAGTTCATATAACTGACCGTTGCTTCATATACAAGATCAGATTGTATTATCGAACGTAAAAATATCGGAGAATAGAGCTTCGAAATCACAAACACACCCCCTGCCAACAGCATAAGAAACATCGCCCCTTGCAAAAAAATTCCCCCGATATCGGAATAACGCTTCTCCCCGTTACGACGGGCAATTATAATCTGCACTCCGATACTGAAGCCGAATCCCAACATGAAAATCGCCAAATAATAAACTCCGGCCAATGCAGAAGCTCCCAGCTCTACCTCTCCGACACGTCCCAAATATGCCGTATCGGTAAGTCCGATTAAATGTTCCATCAGCAAACTGATGAGAATGGGATAGGCCATTTGCCAAATTTGTCTGTTGGTAAAACGCATACGCTTATTATTATGCAAAAGATAAAAGATTGATCATTTTTATTCAGACGGCAAAGATAACACATACATCCGTTCTCACTACCCGAAGTATATATAAAAAAGAATTTTAGCCTTTATAATTGCATTATTTCGATTATAATTTATACATTTGAGAATTAATTAATTCTTGTTAGCCCGTATGGAAACTATTAACTTAAACATTGAAAAAGCCCTTGGTAAAGGTGCAAAAGAGCAACTTCTTTCTGCCGCTCCAAAAGCAGAAGATGCTATAAAGACATTACATAAAGGAAACGGAAAAGGAAATGATTTCCTCGGATGGCTGCATCTGCCCTCCTCGATCAGTGAAACAGAATTATCGGATATCGAAGCCGCGGCCAAACAATTGAAAGACCGATGCGAGATTGTTGTTGCAATCGGTATAGGAGGCAGTTATTTAGGAGCAAAAGCCGTGTTGGAAGCGCTGTCGAACACATTCATACAAATGCAAACCAAGCAAAGTGCTCCTTTAGTCTTGTTTGCCGGACAAAATATCGGAGAAGATTATCTGTACGAACTACAACATATTTTGCAAAATCGTCAATTCGGATTAATCAATATTTCAAAATCCGGAACAACAACCGAACCGGCATTAGCTTTCCGGCTGTTGAAAAAACAATTGGAAGATCAAGTCGGCAAAAACGAAGCTAAAAACCGCATCATCGCCATAACCGATGCATCCAAAGGTGCTTTACGAAAATTGGCGGATAAAGAAGGATATAAGACATTCATAATTCCGGATAATGTAGGCGGACGTTTTTCGGTACTCACTCCGGTAGGGCTGTTACCTATCGCCGTAGCCGGATATGATATTCGCCAATTGGTAAAAGGCGCAGTTGCAATGGAAAATAAATGCGGGGAAAATGTACCGTTTACAGAAAATCCGGCAGCCGTTTATGCCGCAACCCGCAACATATTATACAAAGCCGGGAAAAAAATAGAAATACTCGTCAACTTCAATCCCAAGCTGCACTTCTTTGCAGAATGGTGGAAACAGCTATACGGAGAAAGCGAAGGTAAAGATCATTTGGGGATTTACCCGGCATCGGTAGATTTTACCACCGATCTGCACTCTATGGGGCAATGGATACAAGACGGAGAACGCACGATTTTCGAAACGGTTCTTTCCGTAAAAAAGATGAAATATAAAGTCGAAATTCCTGCCGATGAGGAAAACTTAGACGGACTGAACTTTCTTGCCGGCAAACGAGTAGACGAAGTGAACAAAATGGCCGAACTCGGAACTCAAATCGCCCATGTCGATGGAGGTGTCCCCAATTTGAAAATAGAAATTCCGGAGATCACCGAATATTACTTGGGACAACTGATTTACTTCTTTGAAAAAGCCTGCGGCATCAGCGGTTATATATTGGGAGTAAATCCCTTTGACCAACCCGGAGTAGAAGCATATAAGAAAAACATGTTCGCTCTACTCGGAAAACCGGGATATGAAGCAGAAACAAAAGCCATAAAAGCAAAACTCTGATTTATAAATCCATTGCCCGAACAAGAAAAAGTTCTAAGAACCTATCTTGTTCGGGATGAAATAAAAATACTGTTCCGAATTTTGAATAGAAAGATTTGGAAATACAAAAAATAAGCATTAATTTTGCACCCTCATTCCGTGCTGGGTATAAATAAGCGGTGATAAAAATCACCCACCCACTGGAGGTAACCTGAATAATAAATTATATCAGATGTACGCAATTGTTGACATTCAAGGACAACAATTTAAGGCCGAAGCAGGCAAAAAATTGTATGTTCATCGTCTCGCAGCCGAACAAGGCGCTTCTGTCGAATTTGACAAAGTATTGTTACTCGACAACGACGGAACGGTAAAAGTTGGCGCTCCTACCGTAGAGGGCGCAAAAGTTGTATGCGAAGTACTTTCTCACCTGAAAGGAGAACGCATAATCGTTTTCAAGAAAAAAAGAAGAAAAGGATATCGCAAACGCAACGGACACCGTCAATGCTTTACACAAGTGTTAATTAAAGAAATTGTTGCTTAACTTATTAAATTCTAAGAAAAATGGCTCACAAGAAAGGTGTCGGTAGTTCGAAGAACGGTCGTGAATCGGAAAGTAAGCGACTGGGTATTAAAGTATTTGGCGGACAGTTTGCAAAAGCAGGAAACATTATCGTACGCCAAAGAGGTACAGTTCACCATCCGGGTGAAAACGTAGGTATGGGTAAAGACCACACATTGTTCGCATTAGTGGACGGTATGGTAGTATTCCGCAGAAAAAAAGATAATCGTTCTTACATTTCTGTAGAACCCAAAAACTAATCAGTTCGATTTGTACGAGGCTATTATACCTCGATTACAATAAGAGACTTACATGACACGCATGCGAAAATCGCATGCGTGTCGCTTTTAATACAAACATCAACGATGGAGAAAAAATACAAAATATTGTTTGTCTGTCTCGGCAACATTTGCAGATCCCCGGCTGCCGAAGGAATATTGCAGAAGCTATTGCAAAAAGCAAAACTGTCCGAGAATATCGAAGTAGATTCTGCAGGAACGTACGGAGGTCATGCCGGAGAACTGCCGGACAGCCGAATGCGTGCCCATGCCGCCCGCCGAGGATATAAGCTGACTCACCGATCAAGACAAATAAAATGGGATGATTTTGAAAAATTCGATTTAATTCTCGGCATGGACGATACAAATATCAGCAATCTACAACGATTAGCCCCCGATCCGGAATCGCTTGCAAAAATACGGAGAACTACCGATTTTTGCAGAAAATTACCATACGATCATATCCCCGACCCCTACTATTCGGGAAGCGACGGGTTTGAACTCGTACTGGACATTTTGGAAGATGCTTGTAACGGACTGATAGAAGAACTGAAAAACCGTAAATAATATCATCTGGCAGTACTAAAATTCAGAAGTTCTTTCTCCTGCTATACAAAATAGCAGAGATCTGCAAACAGCCTCTAAAAAAGGTAAAAATATACAGTCTTTACATTGAAATTTATCTGTCAAAGAGAGATTTTTACCTATCTTTGTTGAGATAGCAAAATCCAATCAGGCAATGAAAAATAGACTCATTATATTTCTCCTTTCTTTATTTCTGTTCATTCCGTCCATAAAAGCGGAAGACAAAGATTTCAAAATTCCGAATTTAAAAGAAATACATAAAAACATCCGTAACTACAATTCCCACCTCTATTACCCTTATTTGATAAAACGCTTTCTGAACAACGACACGACATTTACACTGAAAGAGTTAAGACATCTATATTTAGGATACAGTTTTCAAGAGGGTTATAATCCTTATCGAGTAAACAAACACCCTGAAGAGATCATGAAATTATACTCTCAACCGACACACACAGCAGCAGAATGCGACACAATCATCGATTACGCAATCCGGTTGTTGGATAATTTTCCGTTCGACCTAAGACAGATGCATCTATTGGCGTATGCATACAAGACTAAAGGTGATAAGGAAAAAGCCCAAATATGGACTACAAAAATGCGACAACTTCTCGAAGCTATCCGTTCTACCGGAGATGGGAAATCTCCGGAAACAGCATGGTATGTAATCAATTCGACGCATGAATATGACATTATCAACAGCATCGGATATAAAGCTGACAAATATGTCTTTGTTGAACCTAACTACGACTTTATCGAAGTAAGCGAAAATCCTGATAAAACAGAAGGATTCTATTTCAACGTAAGCCGTATGTTGAAAGAATATGAACGAAAATACAAAGAGAATTAAACACCTGTCTAAAATTCAAACAGTAATATTTTTAATTTAATAGTATTCCAGCAACTATCCTTGAATCAAAAATTTAATGACGCCAACTCTTTTTGCTAATGTTCAATAATTTTATTATTCTGAATTTCTTTGTTTCTTAATTCCTCAAGTGTTTTTTGAAACTACAATGGCTTCTTCTTCAGTAGCCATACCTAATGTAAAAAACGTTAGGAATTTGCACCGCACCAAAATTTTTATCCTTAAACAATTTGTTATATATCAATGTATTTAACAAAATTCCTCCATTCTAAAAAAATTTGCAGTTTACGTACTCACCAACGGATTTAATTACATTAGAAATAATAATTTTTCACTTCCATCAGATCCATAAATGAAGTTTATCTTCCTCATCTATCCCATAAACATTATCTTAGTCTCACTTGAAAATTAAGTTTGAAAGAAAGAGTGCCGTCATTTTCTTTTATTATCGAAGCATATTCATGACGAGTGGTGCTTGAGCGCTCCAGATAGGCATTTAAGAAAAGAAAATCTTCAAATCGATTACGGTCGTAAAAATGGTAGCAAAGGATTTCACCATCTTTCTTTACAACTAAATATCCACCATTTGCATCAAACTTTCCATCCCAAGCGGTAGCAGGCATCATACCTAATGCAGCCGAAGTCAGTAGGTGTTTGATTTTATACGCATAAAAAGGAGAAGACTGTTTCGTATCATATCCTAAAGGATTTGTTTTAGTAATCACATCTGCCAATTCTTTTAATGTAGAAACACCACTATCTAATTGTTCCAAAAGCAAATGGGCGATTATAGCAGGTAAATCTCCATCAAGCATAATAAGGTTGTTACGGAATGTAAAATTATCCACCTTGTCAAAAACCAATCTACCACCTTTATTCTTAATAGCATTAACCCTGTCGATAACTTTATTTCGTTTAGAGTCTAATGAATTAATTCTGTTAATATCGTCAGTAGAAAGAGATACACCTTCGATTTTGAAATTAAAATTAGTTGCTTTACTTGCATTCAATAAAGTTGAATCTCCTCCGAGTTGGGATTTTATACTGAAACCCATTTCTGAGTTCATGTTGGTTCTACGGTCATGCAGAATAATTCTTATATCAGTTTTATCTGCCGATTTTGCTTTCAAAGAATGACAATGGATGCGACTCATGAAAATCTCAATTTGCGGAATGGCAAATGACCCGTCATTTTCATTAATAGCCTTTAATAAATCCTCCGCTTCCACCAAAAATACGGATGCTTGAATTCTCAATAACTCTTCTCCTTCTGGGGTTTGAATCACAACATCTTTATCTTGTAGCTTATAGTTGAAGTTACCATCTTTTTCTTGACGAAGAATCATTATAATTGGATAAAACAAACTCTGAATCTTATTCAAGTTCTGGTCTCCTGCATAAACCTTACCTTCGCCCAATAATTTTAGCAAGGTGTATATTTCACTCCATTCTCCTTTATTTCCTGTTAGTGCCATATTTCTTGGATTTAGAGAGGTTAATTCTTTTGATTATTTCCTGTGCAGTTGCTTGAATAGCAGGTACTGCAACAGAATTTCCGAATTGCTTGTAAGCAGACGCATCTGCCACCCCGATTATAAAATTATCAGGAAAACCTTGTAAACGCGCCCATTCTCGCGGTGTCATTCTTCGTAATCCTTCACGATTTATCTCACCTTTAATGTTGGTAACAGGGGTGAAATCCTTAAGGCGATTATCAATTACAAGATTACGTTCTCGTCCCATCCCCCCGACAACAATAGCGTTTGCAACACCGTCATCTGGTATTATTTCATATCCGAAGCCATTACCTTTCGCAGCATGTCTTTCTTTATGAGCCACAAGAGTCTTCACATATTGAGTCGATAAATAATATTTTGCAGAAACAGTGTTTTCTTCTTTTATATCTGCGAATGTTTTAGTTGTGTCTGTTGGTACTGGGTATGTAAATTCGGTTACATTCTGATCTTTCCTGAATCCTACAATATAAACTCTTTCACGATGTTGCGGAACTCCGAAATTCATTGCGTTTACGACTTGAGGTTCCGGAACATAATAATCCAAATCCTCCCTTAAAACTTTTAATATCGTTTGGATTGTTTTCCCTTTATCGTGAATAAGCAGACCTTTGACATTTTCCAAAAAAAATGCCTTGGGACGTTTGCGACGTATTATTTCAGCGACATCGAAAAATAGAGTTCCTCTGGTTTCCTCAAATCCAAGCCGCTTTCCTGCTAAAGAAAACGCCTGACAAGGAAATCCCGCACACAACATATCAAAATCATCGGGGATAAATGATTTAGTGATCTCTTTGGTAATATCACCAAAAGGCACTTCTCCATAATTCAACAGATATGTTTTTTGAGCCTGTACATCCCATTCTGAAGAGAACACACATTTTCCACCAAGATTTTGCATTGCCATTCTGAATCCTCCAATACCAGCAAACAAATCAATGAACGTGAATTTGGGATTGTCTATGGGTAAAAACGGAACTGAAAACAAATCCAAAAACAGCGAATATTGGGTACAAACATCTGAAACACATTTTTCTTCAGCTTGCTTGTTGTAAACATTATATATATCTTCTATCAACCCTTCGGCTTTATATTTATATGGCTTGGCATATTTATACCCTTGATTATGCAAATAATGAGAAACTATTGCCATTTGTTCGTCAAATGGCATAATCGTCCCATCTTCATTCAAAGAATGCGGACCATACATTTGCATTGCAACCTTATTACCACCACATATTTTTGTGATTGCTATTTTTCCAGTTGCTTTAGTATCTGTATTCATATAGTTCAAAATTCTATTTAAGCATTTATCTGGTTCTTTGGTTATTTCTGTTTCCCAAAATCGAAAAACTTTCCAACCTTGTCTGTGTAATTCCGCATTGACTTCCTCGTCACGCTCAATATTTCGTTCAATTTTAGAGTACCAAAACTCACAATTACTTTTATGGTCATTCTTTCTTATTTCCCAATTTCTACCATGCCAAAATTCGCCATCGCAAAATATCGCAATTTTATATCGTTTAATGACAAAATCAGGTTTACCAAACACAGATTTATCATTTTTACGATACCTCACTCCTGCGTTCCAAAGCAATTTACCAAATAGAAGTTCCAGTTTAGTGCCCTTACCCCTATTAGCCGCCATATTCTTATGGCGTTGTTCTTTTGTTAGGTGATCCATTGGCAATGTTTTTATAAAAAGTATATACCAAATCTAGTTTACAAAGGTACTCATTTTAAATCAAATGGAATCCATAGTTAACTGACAATGACAAAAAAAACATCTTAGATTTCTTATTTTTAATATGTTATGTTTTCAAAATCACTCTTAAATAATATATTTCCAATAATATAGACATCGTCACGTTTGCAGGATGATTTGATAAAAGCCAGGACATGGTTTCTTGCTTTTACCATTACCTTATTTACGATGCTGCGGTCTTTACGAAAGTTGACGCAATCCTTATCAAATGCCCTTATCAGTGGCTTCATATTCGCTTTCCATCCCTTGATAAGCATTACATACCATTTCCGCCACCACGTATGCTTCACAGTCGGATATACGCTGATAGTATTTGATGATTTACACCCTGATATTATTATCTAAAGCGTAGTTGATGTTCCTCCCTTACTCCGGCACTCTTGTCTTTAGCTCGATTGCTTTTCGCATCCCAAAGAGCTTTAGAAATAGTTGATCTGGTAACGTAATACTTTATCGAAATAAGCGAAAATCCTGATAAAACAGAAGGATTCTATTTCAATGTAAGCCGTATGTTGAAAGAATATGAACGAAAATACAAAGAGAATTAAACTTCTGTCTAAAATTTGCCCGAATAAAGATTGAGAACAATCCACAAGAGAATGGTCGGTTTCTCTCTTGATAGGAGAACCTGCCGATACCGTCAACATCGTTATTGACCGGCAGAAAACATAAGAATGACCGGATAATATTTTTCTATTTAAAATTCAGATAGGCCTTAAGAAGTTATAATAAGTCTTTCCTTTCAAACAAACAGCACAGCTTTTTTTCAGGAAGAAACACTTTTGTAATAAATTAGACATAATCATACACAGGTTTCGCATAAAGTTTTGTATTTTTGCAAAATCCGTATAATGCACAAAAAGATGTGCAGTGAAAATGGTATGTCCTTTAGAACGATGGATATATGTTACGGCAATGAAACGATAAATTTACGACACATGAACTTACTTGATTTAAGCGAACAAGAAATCATAAGACGAGGGAGTCTTGAAGAAATGCGGAAAATGGGAATAGATCCCTATCCTGCTGCCGAATATAAAGTCAATGCTTACACAACCGAAATAAAATCTTCTTTTAAAGATGAAGATGCTCCCCGGCAAGTATCTGTTGCGGGACGTATCATGAGCCGCCGTATCATGGGAAAAGCATCGTTCATAGAATTAAAAGATTCTACGGGACGTATACAAGTTTACATATCCCGGGATGATCTCTGTCCGGGAGAAGACAAAGAGTTGTATAATACGGTTTTCAAAAAACTTCTGGATATAGGAGACTTTATCGGAATTAAAGGTTTTGTATTCCGCACTCAAATGGGTGAAATAACCGTTCACGCTCAAGAACTTACCGTTTTATCAAAATCTTTACGTCCGTTACCGATCGTCAAAATGAAAGACGGCGTAGCATACGATGCTTTCGAAGATCCTGAACTCCGTTACCGTCAACGGTATGTAGATCTTGTTGTCAATGAAGGGGTAAAAGATATCTTCATCAAACGAAACAAGATATATAATTCTATGCGTGAGTATTTCAATGCGCAAGGATACATGGAGGTAGAAACGCCCATTCTTCAATCGATTCCGGGAGGAGCTTCCGCACGTCCGTTTATAACGCATCATAATGCGCTCGATATACCGTTATATTTGCGTATTGCCGATGAATTATATCTGAAACGTCTTATCGTAGGAGGATTTGAGGGAGTATATGAATTTTCAAAGAACTTCCGTAACGAAGGGATGGACCGTACTCACAATCCGGAATTCACATGCATGGAAATATATGTTTCATACAAAGATTACCAATGGATGATGAATTTCACCGAACAGATGCTCGAAAAAATATGTCTGGATGTAAACGGAACGACCGAAGTCAAAGTAGGTGAAAACATAATCAGTTTTAAAGCTCCTTTTAAACGCGTAACGATGATCGATGCCATCAAGGAATTTACAGGTATCGACATTACCGGAATGAACGAAGATCAACTACGGGAAGTTTGCAAAAAGATAGGTGTCGAGGTGGACGAGACAATGGGTAAGGGAAAACTTATCGATGAAATATTCGGAGAAAAATGTGAAGGGAACTATATTCAACCGACTTTTATCACAGATTATCCTATCGAAATGTCCCCTCTTTGTAAACGTCATCGTAACAATCCTGAATTGACAGAACGTTTCGAGCTCATGGTAAACGGAAAAGAACTGTGTAATGCTTATTCGGAATTAAACGATCCGATAGATCAACGATTCCGTTTTGAAGAGCAATTACGGCTCTCTGAAAAAGGCGATGACGAAGCGATGTTTATCGACAACGACTTTATCCGTGCTCTTGAATACGGAATGCCTCCTACATCCGGCATGGGGATAGGAATGGACCGTCTGGTAATGCTTATGACCGGACAATCGACCATACAAGAAGTATTGTTATTCCCACAAATGCGTCCTGAAAAGACTCAGAAAAAAGATGCAGAAAACAAATACACTGCAATCGGGATACCGTCAGAGTGGGTAGCTCCGATACAAAAAGCCGGATATTTAACCGTTGACGCCTTGACCGAAGCAAACCCGAATAAACTGCATCAGGAAATTTGCGGAATCAATAAAAAATACAAACTTGAATTGACCAATCCTTCAGTAGATGATGTAAAGGCTTGGGTAGAAGCAGCTAAATAAAAAAAGCAAAAAAAAATGAATCTACCGGGAAAAATAGCTATCATAGGGGGAGGTACATGGGCTACGGCCATCGCTAAGCTTATCCTCAACAATACCGATTCTATAAATTGGTATATGCGGAGAAAAGATCGTATCGATGATTTTAAACGTCTGGGGCATAATCCGGCTTACCTGTCGAGTGTCAAATTCGATATAAGTCGTATTCATTTCAGCAATAATCTGAATATGACGATCAGAAATTCGGATATGCTGATTTTCGTTACGCCGTCTCCTTATCTAAAACAACACCTGAAGAAATTAAAGACTCCGCTATATAATAAATTTATTGTTTCTGCGATCAAAGGTATCGTTCCCGACGAAAATATGATCGTCACGGATTATCTGAAAAAGATATACAATGTACCTGCGGAAAATCTGGCTGTAATCGGAGGACCTTGTCATGCCGAAGAAGTTGCCTTAGAAAGGCTGTCCTATTTGACTATCGGATGCGCCAACACAGAACGGGCAAAGATTGTCGCAAACATGTTAAACGGCAATTTCTTGAAAACAAGCATCTCTCAAGATGTCGAAGGAATCGAATACGGTTCGGTACTGAAAAATGTATATGCCATCGCTGCAGGAATTTGTTACGGATTAAAATACGGTGATAATTTTCAGGCAGTATTAATTTCAAATGCCATCCAAGAATTAAATCGTTTTGTCAATGCCGTGAATCCGATAGACAGAAACATCTGTGAATCGGTTTATCTCGGAGACCTGCTTGTAACGGCTTATTCCCGATTCAGCAGAAATCACACATTCGGCACGATGATAGGCAAAGGGTATTCTGTAAAAACAGCACAAATCGAAATGGAAATGGTGGCAGAAGGCTATTACGGCACTAAATGTATTAAAGAAGTAAATGAAAAATACAATGTCGAGATGCCTATACTCGATGCTGTATATAATATCCTTTACAATAAAAAATCATCTTTTACCGAGATACGGCAACTCACCGAAACATTCAGATAAAAATAGAACGGGAAATGAGAAACTAACAAATCTATCATTTCCCGTTTTTTTTGATCCTTTTCCGAACAAAAGAATCAAAAATACACACAAAACAACTTTAATAACAATATCTATCAAAAAACATTCAGAGTCTAAATTTTCCGATAAGATAATCATCATCAAGTCACCGTTGCGTTTTTTTCAGTCTATTACATTGTCGGTATTCTCCTCTCGACATGGAGTACTATTCTTGTGGATTTCTCTAAAACTTAGTCTGTGTAAAATTTAAACCGACACTAAACGATTCAACAAACGGTAAAAAAAAGAACTCTGAAAAATCAGAGTTCCTTTTTCTCAATAAACCGAGAATAATATCTTAATGACAACACCCGCCGCCGCAATCGTTGTGATGCTCGTCACCACAATTGCAACCGCCACCGCAGCCGCCACAAGACGGATGCAATTCTTCAGGTGTAGCCGGGCGCACCGTTACAATTTCACCTACAAAATGCAAATCTTCTCCTGCTAACGGATGATTAAAATCCATAACCACGACATTTTCCTTAACTTCGAGGACAGAACCATTCAGTCGGTTTCCGCTGGCATCCATCATCGGAACTGTATTTCCCGGAAAAATCATCTCCTCATCGAACTTGCCGTCAACGATGAACATATCTTTATTCAATTCAAGGACATGTTCCTCATCTCTCTCTCCGTAAGCATCATTACAAGGTATTACAAATTCAAATTTATCTCCGGCTTTCAGACCTTTCAGTTTTGCCTCGAAAGAAGGTAACATCTGATCAGCACCGAAAACAAAACGAAGAGGAAGCTCTTTAGTTGCCCGTTCCATAAGTTCATTTTCAGCTCCGACAAAAAGATCGTAAGTTGCCTCAACAAACTGTCCGGGTTTAATAATTTCCATAACCTATTTCTTTTATATTATTATTTCGATTCATAAACATATAACTTTGCAAAGTTAGGAAAAGGTTTCTATTTATTCTTTCGTGTTTCTCTTTTTTAGATCACTTTTTCAGATTATTAATAGCACGCTACGTTCTCAAAAGTATTTTTTTGCAAAGAACTGAAATTTACACGTTAAGAAATGCAGAAAAACGGCTGATTATTACCATAATTAAAAAAACATTTGCATCTTTGCAAAGAAATAATTATCTTTCAAATTAAATAAACATTTGGAGGTAGGCCGAGAGGCTCACTCTTTATATTAATTACAATTCAAAAGATTCCCTATGGAAAGAGAAAACAAACCAAGGCGACCTCGTATTGGAGAGAGTAAAAGTGTCGCCGGCCGTGACGGTAGTGTAGAAAGATACGAAAAAGTAGATTATTCTCGAAGAACCGAAAACACGTTCAATCCGGAAAGAAGACCCCGGATCAATAATGGCGAAAGAAATTATAATCGCCTTTCTTACGGAGAAAACGACAAGAAACCTTATAACGGCAACAGGCAATCATCCGGTTATAACCGAACCAACAATTATGGGGATGCGGGAAACCGTTCCTATAACAATGATCGCCCGTACAATAAACCGTATAATAACAGGCCTTATAATAACGACCGTCCCCGTTACAACAGTGAAAACAACGACCGCCCCTATCGTCCGGCAAATCGTCCGGCATACGGGAACAATTCCAATAACGGGAACAGGCCTTATAATAACCGTAACAACGGCTCATACAATAATAACAGAAACGGTAACAGACCATATAATAACAACAGACCGCAACGTCGAGACGACTATTCTCAACAACGCAAACGGATCATCTATGAAGAAATAAACGTAGATCCGAACGAACCTATACGTTTAAATAAATATATGGCCAATGCCGGAGTATGTTCTCGTCGTGAAGCTGATGAATTCATACAGCAAGGTCTCGTAAAAGTAAACGGAGTCGTCATGAACGAACTCGGGACTAAAATTACCCGTAGCGACGTCGTTACTTTCCAAGATAAAGTTGTGACTTTGGAACATAAAATATATGTCTTACTGAATAAACCGAAAGATTGCGTGACGACATCAGACGATCCTCAAGGCCGTCTGACCGTAATGGATATTGTCCGAAACGCATGTACAGAACGTATCTATCCGGTAGGTAGATTAGACCGGAATACCACAGGAGTCCTATTATTGACAAATGACGGAGATTTGGCATCAAAACTGACTCACCCGAAATTTATCAAGAAAAAAATCTATCACGTGTGGACAGATAAAGATGTTTCGGAAGAAGACATGCAACGGATTGCAGATGGCATTGAATTAGAAGACGGACCTATTCACGCCGATGCTGTCAGCTATGCAACCGATACGGATAAGAATCAGGTCGGAATCGAAATTCACTCCGGACGAAACCGTATCGTCCGCCGTATTTTCGAAGCTTTAGGATACCGAGTGACAAAACTCGACCGGGTTTATTTCGCCGGACTGACTAAGAAAAACTTACCCAGAGGACGCTGGCGTTATCTTACTCAACAAGAAGTCACCATGCTTCAAATGGGTTCGTTCGAATAAAACGAATATAAAATCAAAAAATAAATCTGCACGAATGTCGGAAATTTCCGACATTCGTGTTCAGGCATAAAACAAGAAGGACAAATGGAAACAATCAGCAGAACCAAAATCGCAGATCTGTTCAAAAATAAACCTTTCGGAACTCAAGTTAACGTAAAAGGATGGGTTCGTACTCGTCGCGGGAACAAACAAGTCGGGTTCATCGCTTTAAATGACGGATCGACAATTAAAAATATGCAGATAGTCATCGACCTGCAAAAATTCGATGAAGAACTCTTAAAACCGATTACAACCGGTGCTTGTATCAATGTAAACGGACTATTGGTCGAATCGCAGGGAAAAGGCCAAGATGCAGAAATACAAGCAGAAGAAATAGAAATATACGGAACTGCCGATCCGTTGACCTATCCGTTACAAAAGAAAGGTCATTCCATGGAGTTTTTACGAGAAATAGCACATCTGCGTCCTCGTACAAATACGTTCGGAGCTGTATTTCGGATGCGACACCACATGGCAATGGCAATACATACATTTTTCCATGAAAGAGGTTTTTACTATTTTCATACTCCGATCATTACCGCTTCCGACTGTGAAGGAGCAGGACAGATGTTTCAGGTGACTACCATGAATCTGTATGATTTGAAAAAGGATGAAAACGGATCGATTATTTATGATAATGACTTTTTCGGTAAACAGGCGAGCCTGACCGTTTCAGGTCAACTTGAAGCCGAATTAGCAGCGATGGCGATGGGAGCCGTTTATACATTCGGTCCTACATTCCGGGCAGAAAACTCCAATACTCCCCGTCATCTCGCAGAATTTTGGATGATCGAGCCGGAAGTTGCATTTATCGAAATTGCAGAAAATATGCAATTGGCAGAAGACTTCATAAAATATTGCGTTCGCTGGGCCTTAGACAACTGTAAAGACGATCTGCAATTCCTTAACGACATGTTCGACAAAGGACTTATCGAACGGCTGCAATCGGTTCTTAAAGATGAATTCGTACGACTGTCTTATACCGAAGGTGTCAAGATATTGGAAGATGCGGTCGCTAAAGGTCACAAATTCGAATTTCCGATATATTGGGGGGCAGACCTCGCATCCGAACATGAACGGTATTTGGTAGAAGAACACTTCAAACGTCCGGTCATCCTCACCAATTATCCGAAAGAAATAAAATCATTCTATATGAAACAGAATGATGACGGAAAAACGGTCCGCGCCATGGATGTCCTATTCCCTAAAATAGGAGAAATCATAGGAGGTTCGCAACGTGAAGAAAATTATGACAAACTTTATACTCGTGCTAAAGAAATGGGTGTTCCGGAAAAAGATATTTGGTGGTATCTCGATACACGACGCTTCGGGACTGCCCCGCATTCCGGTTTCGGTTTAGGATTTGAACGACTTTTATTGTTCGTTACCGGAATGACAAATATTCGAGATGTCATTCCGTTCCCAAGAACTCCGAAAAATGCAGAATTTTAAATATTCCTATAAAATAAAGACTTCCCGAAAAATTAAATTTTTCGGGAAGTCTTTATTTTATACCTATTTTATAGCCTTAATCTATTCAAAGTTTTCGAATTATACCTTAAACAGATGCACTTTCCCTTTATCCGCATCATACACATCCAAGTGCAGCCAAGAAACGCCATCCTCCAAACGAATCGGACAGGGCAGCAGAATTTGATTCTTTATGATCAATCTTCTCGCTTCCTCTGCCGTCATCCCTTCTATCGTCGCATCTATGGCCTTCCCGAAATTATGCGCAGACAAATAGAGTTTCCCGTTTTTTGTCTTATCCCTTACCAGTTGACAAATATTGCACCGAAGTCCTCTTTGGGTATAACCTCCTCCTGAAGCCCAATTATTAACAATCATCGGTTTGTTCAATATTTTCTCCCGGATTATATCAAGCGTCTCTATCAATTCCGGATCGATAAACATCCATGCCCGTTCTCCATATTTTTTATAGACTTCGGGACAAACAAGTTCTTGTATTTTGAAGTGCTTACTTTTTTTCATTTCCTACTCCTTTTAATTTTTCGATTAACTCTTTCGCTTTTTCAATGTCTTTACAATTGATGATCTCTTTCATGGCTTCGGGGATATCAGCGGCGACTGACCGCTTCTCTTTCAAGTTCTCGAAGACACTGCGCAGTTCTATATACACGATACAGAGCGTCCCGAACATGGAGGCATAAGGAAGATTATAAACCGTGATAAACGAACCGACAATGTCGAATAACAGGAACATTATCTGAACTCTCCAATATTCTCCGATCTTTGCTACCGTTCGCCTAAGTTTATCGCTATAAATTTGCTCGTGTCGGGCTCTGGCTTTTTCAACTCCCGTCCACAAATCGATAAATACGGCTATAACCATTATGATCCAAAAAACTAAAATAATGACAGCTCGACGTTTTAATTCTCCGATCTGATCGCTGCTAATAAAATCTAAAATAATATCCATATCCTCCATATAATAAATAATTGAACAATTTGTCCGGCAATACCGCCTATCAGTGTTGCCCATAAATCGAGCCGGTCGAATTTCCCGCTCCATGCCTTGTCTCCATATTCCTTGCCGATCGTCAAGCCTATGGAAAACAGTAACGTGCCTATCAACGCCCCGAGAAATCCATATAAGATATGACGAGAACGGTTACTTTCTCTCAACCATTTCATCGAAGACCTCCTTCCTGATCCGGTGTCCATTCCGGGCTGGCCAACAGTTTCTCCAGCTCTTTCCCCTGATAGACGGGATAATTCTCCCACTCTACGCTATCTTCCGATAGGGGCATTATTTCCTTATTTCTCTCCGATACCAGCGTATCGTATGTTTCTACGTGTATGATCGCTTCTGTTGCGTCTACGTTCTTTCTTCTCGTTTCCCAATCCGGGTCTATATCTTTAAGTTCCGAAATCGGGATTTTGTAATATCTGTTCATCGTATTTTGGTTTTTAGAATTCGTTATTTTCTCCGGCCTTGCCGTCTATATCTTCTCCATTGTATTGACACGAGGCCTTATAGTTATGCTTTATTTCTTCTTCGGTTAACTCCCTGTTATATATTAATGCATCATATATTTTCTGTTTACATGCGTAAATAGGGGAATTATTTATTGATCCTAATGTAATCCCGATTACTTTGTTTTCTTTTCCGCCATTAAAGCATCCTACAACGAATATCTCTTTTCCTTTATTGGCAATATTAAAATTTGTTTTACTGATATTGCCATTCATTATATATCTATTCTCTGACGAAAAACAAATACCCTTGTTTATTCCTAAATAATAGCTACTCCCATAAATAAGTCCGCTCCAACTATTACCGGTTAATAATTCAACATCACTAATTGTAAAAAGAATTGTAAAATCTATATTGGTCATTGCTTTTACAACACTTGAAAAGTCATCTACCCCGTCATATTGGATATAACCGTCTCCGTAACCCGATTCCGGCGTATATGCGAAGTTTTTATTTTCAAGGTCGTTCCCGTTGCCGGATAGATCCGGAAGAATGTTTTTATTCTCATCCGTGTTGCTTCGCCCTCGACCGGTATAGTAACCGATCAGACCCTCCCGGATATAGTCCAATGCTTTCGATACCTGACATTGGGCTACCATACGGGGTTTTACTTCGGCGGCATTGCTGGCGAAATAGGTCTGTTCGTCATAGGTCGTTATTACCGGTAAATCAAGCGGATATTCTATAGGGGTATAAAGGGGATAATATATCTCGTAATTTTCACCTAAATAGGCTATCGCTTTTTCTACTGTGTCATATTCTAAAGGCACATTGAAATAGATGTAGTGCACATTTTCTCTTGCATAGTTACTCCAGCAACTATTCAAGGGTTGATTATTCATTGCCCAACCGGTGGCCGTTATGAATATGTCACTTAAGATTTGACCGGTTGCACAAAAGTTTTTCGGTTCTGATGTCTTAAATTGGAAACGGAATAATTGCTTATCTGTATATGTAGCGTCTTTAAACAGAATTCCCATTTCCGGAATATTATCCAATACTCCTATCCGTTGTATCAGTTTCCATTTTTTTCCGTTATACACTACTTCATCGTATATGCCGTTTACTGATCGAAGGATACCGTCATGTCCCGCCTTTTTCATTGCAGCCTTGATGTTCAACAACTGGTAATCGCTTCCTGCTTTATCCGGCATGACTGACAAAAACAGCCCACTGTCTCCTACCGATCGCATAGGTACGGGATTCGCAGGGGTCGGTGTACCGATCTGTTCCGTAAGCCCATGTATCGATAGGGACAGCAGTTTATCGTCTCCCGGTTTCGTGTTCCAGATCGGAAAAGCTCGGCCGGAGGCCTCTACTTCCGGATGGTTCGTCCCGGAGGTTGAAGCGTGACCAAGCTTCCCTAAATGTCCTAAGTTCCCTAATCCGTTCATCATTCCATTACATTTGCTGTTCCAGATATCTCTATCGAATACCCCTCATATACCGAAAAGTATTCTGTCTGTCCGGACGGGAGGAGAACTCCGCTTCCGGTTTTATCTCCTCTATATTGCCAAAGACGGCAGTCTGTGACAGCCGTTATCCGGATTATACGGCTTGCTCCTGACGGAAGTGTCCCGTCCGTGATGTCTTGGGCCGGTCCTATCGGCAATACCGGTATGGGATTCAGATTCTTGTCTAAGGGCATGATATTGTTCATATTGTTATGGTTTTATCCTTATGGTAATGTTACTGCTATTTGGATTGGCATATCCGGTCTTATTTTCTCTATTATCATGGAGACGAGAGATTCCGGATTGGTAAAGGTTATTTTACCGGTTTCTCCGTCATTTTCTGTCGCAAAAACAAAATTTCCTGTATAGGTCGTATCTTCAACGGTATATTTATAATAGAACAGATATCTTGTCCCCGTTTCAACATTCGTGATTATATCATTGAATGTGTTGTTTCCTAAAAACGGTATGGCGGTATCTGCATCGGCTATTTCTTCCGTACCATCAGCGGTATTGAGATCGATATCTATGATTTCGATCGAGTCCAGTTTCCGCTTGTCCGACGAAGGCATCAGACCGGCTTCCAAATCACTTGCATTTTTTGCAAGGGCAAGAGGTATCCGTTCCGGGTTTTCCTCCGGATCCAACAAGGTTACGAACGGCTCTCCTTCCGATGTGATGCCAATACTGCGGTTATTATCGGAATCGTCCCAAACCTTTAATGCTATAAAGCGGCGGGAAGCATCCGTATCGTTGGTATATTCCGATTCATAAATACCGACTTTTTCCTGTATTGCTTTTTTATCTACATTCGTCAGATCTACGGGGACAAAGGGGGAGGACCATTCGCTCCATGCCGAATCGCCCGATTTTACCCTTACTAATACTTCGCCGGACGAGTCTCCGAATAATTTCTGTGTATATGTTTTTTCCCTGTTTATCGTATTTACACTCATATCTACCAGCAGCAGCAAATACGACCTATCGGTTTTTTGCTTATCGATGACAATATAACTGCCGGAAGATGTGGTATCGTCTATCGCCAACTTGTCTATTACTTTTAGCGATTCCGGTACTGTCGTGATAAATTCCCTGAATGCTTCCGTACTGCTGTCATAATCCGGTCCATAAAGAACCTTGACCAAATCTTCTTCCGAAACATTAGACAGGTCTTTGTCGGCTTTGTCCGACACATCCCCATAAATAGGTACGACAGACGTCTCCCAATAATCGCCATTCCAAAATAACATTATAACAGCATTCGTTTCGGTAGAGACCTCTATCGGAACACCCGCATTTAAAAAATTGGCAAATGTGATGTTACCCGACTTATTCGACAAATACAAATATGTCGTTTTTATTCCCAATTTAGCATTCGGCTCAAACGTTGCCGGATCATCTACCACTCCTTGCAACGGACCTTCCACCCGGTTACTGTCTATCCATTTCTTGTTGAGAAAATCCCATACCCATATCGAATTGGTCTCTCCGTTCACGAAAAAACCACCGGGGATTCCTCCGTTAGGGTGTCTGGACAAAAATGCGCCGACTCCCCAATAATATCCCATAAATTTTCCTTGTGTAAACATTTTTCTGATCTTAAATAACTTATTTATAATTCTATAATTCCGGCAATGCGACTCTTCCAACCATTTGTGCCGCCATATCCGGTTGCCCCAATATCTCATAAACCATAGCTGCGCAGACATATCCAACAGCATCCGCCAACCTGACCGGGACATCATAACCGCCATCCTGCATTTCCGGGACAGGTATATACACCGCACTATCGACCTCATGAACACGTAAAGACGCAGGTAACGAATAATAATCCAGAATAACCCTATCCGATGCAGACATAGATAAAACGGCAACAGGCTTATTCACCCCTCCTCGCACATACCGATTATATTGCAGTTCGCTTTTTGCATGGCAAGAATTTATAAACCGGGTTACCGGACGATTCCAACCTTTCATTTTAAAAGAAAGCACTCTCAACACCTTTTCCGGGAAAACCACTCTGCCGCTGCCATCCTGGCGTTTTTCCGGAAATAAAACATCTTTACACTCCTTTCCTTCTAACAGATGAACCGGAGCTGTAATAAATACCCGGGCAATCGCATCCGGGAGTTTAGCACGAATATACTCTCCCACATCGACTCCAAAAATGTCTATTTCAGCAGTCTCATTCTCCGGAAGCAATTCTTCCATATTCGTCCGGATTTTCTTCAACCACTTTTCTTCCGATTCCAGCATATCTACTTCTGTTTTTATAGATTACTCTTCAACAAAGGGAACACTATTCCATTCTTCTTTGCAGACTTTTCAATTCTCTCAGGAGAAGACAATTCATATTCAGGAACAGAATATGGCTTTTTTCTCAACAACTCTTTGGCATTCTGCCAAGTTTTAATATAAGGGATCGGCTTTAATTCAATCTCTTTTTCATCACAAGAGCAAGTCTCCTCCAGCAAATAAAATTTGCGCCCATATCCACTATCCGACTCGATTGCTCTTTGCAAATCGACATCTGTCGTCGCATAATAACCGTGAACATTGTCCTTTGAGATAAAACGAATACGTACGTTACGGTTCCCGACTTGTACAACCGTACTTAAATTTCCATGACGAGTCTCGTATGTTTTTATATTCTTCATATTCTAAAATCTGAAAATTAATAATCGAGATGATGTGATCCGGGACAGATCACATCATCATTACAAAAAAATTATGCTGTTTTAGGTACAATACGCATATGAGCTGCCGGATAGCGCAGGGTCAAGCAACTTGCTTCTGTAAGTACAAGAGCATCGGTATTCCGGATACCAGCACCCTTCAGATCGAGTTTCTGACTTCCGAACGGTACGTGAGCCCATTTTGAGATAAACTCCGGATCGAAAATAAACCCGTAATCGCTCATACCACAGTCATCAAAAACCTCGGAATACAAGATAAAGAGCTTACCGAATTTTGATTTAATTTCAGAAAAGTCTATTCCCCATTTTACAAAATCATCATTAGCTGATACCACTTTGGTAATCTCCAGCTTGTTTATGCGACCGATAAAGTCCGAACCGCCGATCAACACTTTTCGTTTATTTCCCCCATTTCCGGTAAACGCCTCTTTCATAATATCGATAAGATCATTTTGAGTAAGCTCTGATTTCGGATCAAATTCATATTCTTTTCCGGCTTGCCACCAAATCCCACCTGTCAAAGAGACATTTTCTTTTTTCTTAGAATCATATATCATACGTTTTACACCGAACATGAATGTTTTTTCCATTCCCAAACGCATATCGTAAATTGCGGCCTCCTCAGAATCAGAAAAGTCCCATTCAACCTCTTTATTCGCAATTTTCTGGAAAGTAGATTGTTCTACCTGCATTTTAAATATCTGACAGAAATTCTGCTCTTTCACCGGAAGCGCTTCGAATTGCGCGGTCTGCACATCCAACTCCGTAGCGGCACGTCCCATCCGTATAAATGTCGTACCTTTATCGATAGATGGAACACAATTCTCAATCGATCCGATCTTTTTCCCGTTGATTGCATAAACATTCAATTCTCCATTTTCTTCTTTACTGGAGATATAAAGCACCAAATCGGCTTTCGATTCCGTCACACCGTCTGCTTCATACCCTTTAACTCCTTGAACGAGAATCGTCTCGGAAACTTCGAAAATGTCGTTATTCGTTGTGTTCAATTTGACTTTCTGAGAAGCAGCCGTAACATCAGAAGAGGTCGGTTCTGTATAAGCGACATTCAATGTCGCTTTAGTAGGTTTTACATCTACCGAATAATAGTCGACAATCATAGATCCCGAACGGCGAGCTCCCGTCCAACGAGATAATTGATCTATCGGAGTGGACATAGGTCGTATTTTGGTAATCCGTTTATCGACCTCACTCATGAGAAGCCCTTCGCTCTCACGACGACTAATATCCGTAGTCAGCGGTTCTCCGGTCAATATTTTTCCACCCGAAACACCCGGTATTACCGCCGCCATTGCAAACGTACAATCCCGATAAATCACGACCAATAAAATCATGACCAGAATTGCAACCATCCAAAACCAGAAATCTTTCGATTTCAAAAACTTAAATACTTTATTCATTACTAATTGTTTTTAAAAGATAAATAATCGGTTAATTATACTTGCTGATGTTAATTCATTAAATGTTTATTTGATTTTACATGTCCCACACACTGCGACGACGTCTCAATCCGAATCCCGGAGTCAGGTTCTCTTCCTCTTCACTCCTTGACGAACGGTTATTATGCAATCCCGGCAAGGCGTCTCCATCCAATTGTCTTTTCTCCAGCAAAATGCGTTCGTTACGACCTCTTACTTCTGCAGCCCTCTCTGCACATCCCAGATCATTGTCATAATTGACCCCTTTGAATAATATTTCCAAAACATCCGGTGTAAAGTCGCTCATAAACACATGTTCACAGATATGATGCACTCTCTCGAGAAAATTATCGAAATCATTGTCACTCATATTTTTCGCTTCCTTAAACCGGGTGATCGCACGCTTACTGTGTTCCCAATTTTCGGCCATCTCCTTTTCAAGTTTACGGTTTGCCGACATACGGGCAAGAAACTCATCATTCTCTTTTTGTAATTGCTCCATACGATTTTCATCATTGGCACACTCCAATACATCTTTTCCGAAATACCTCACACAAGCGACCAATGCGTCTTCTCCGGATATTACATCAGAAATAAATCCTCCCATTTTCGGATTACTGATAAAAAGTGTGGCAAGTTTCGTCTGGTCATCCCGCAACTTTTCATACCGGTCGCACAAATGCGTGTCATACTCTACTAAAGCATCAAAAAACGTATCGTCGCTGTCTAAAAGACGGTCGGGAAAACGTTTTCTCAATTTCTCCAGAATAATCTGGTGCGAACTCGCTTTCGGTCGTTCATTCACTCTTTCTTCAAAACTTCTCATAATCGTTTGTTTAATAATAAATAATAAAAACCATACAATTGTAGTATTTTTACAACACAAAGAAAACAACATAATGAAGAAGTTCTATGCTATAATTATAAAAAATAGCATATCTGAGCAAAAAAGATGGTTTATATACCATTTAAATAACCAGAAAAAAGAGAGACTCCATTCAAAGAATATTAAATTATAGGTTTTATATACAGAAATTATCCTGAAGCGACTTTCTTGTTATGAAAAGATCGTGTACCTTTGTAAAAACAAAAAACAAAAGTCTGTCAAAATTTTGCATAGACATTTTTGGGATTGTTTTGAGGACATTTTTCAGTCCCGACAAGGAGCATCGAGAACTGCGTAACATGCAGATACAGGGAAATAGTTCCCAAAGGACAGATAGATTTTTTGCTATCGGAAAATTTAGACAGGCTCTTAGAACATTCAAATTATTTAAACATAAAAAAGTATGGCGACAAAACCTTTTAAGTATCAAGAACCTTTTCCTCTGGGAAAAGACACTACCGAATATTATTTGCTTACCAAAGATGGTGTATCGGTAGAAACATGCCACGGTAAAGAAGTTCTTGTGGTAGAGCCCGAAGCGCTTACCCATTTGGCTAATACGGCAACCCGTGACGTAGCATTTATGTTGAGACGCGAACATAACGAAATGGTAGCCAAAATACTTCATGATCCTGAAGCCAGCGAAAACGATAAATACGTAGCGCTCACCATGTTACGAAATGCAGAAGTTGCATGCAAAGGACAACTTCCATTCTGTCAGGATACCGGAACGGCAATTATTGTCGGGAAAAAAGGCCAACAGGTGTGGACAGGAGGTGGCGATGAAGAAGCACTTTCTTTAGGTGTGTATAAAACCTATACCGAAGAGAACCTTCGTTACTCGCAAAATGCGCCGTTAGATATGTACAAAGAAGTAAATACCGGCTGCAATCTTCCCGCACAAATCGACCTTTATGCCGTAGACGGGATGGAATATAAATTTCTTTTTGTAGCCAAAGGCGGTGGTTCTGCCAATAAAACTTACTTGTTTCAAGAAACAAAAGCTCTGCTTAACCCCGACACTCTGGTTAAATTCCTTGTCGAGAAAATGAAAACTTTAGGAACGGCAGCTTGCCCTCCTTATCATATAGCGTTCGTAATCGGCGGAACTTCAGCCGAAACCAATCTGAAAACGGTAAAACTGGCATCGACCAAGTATTATGACAATCTTCCTACAAGCGGGAATGAATATGGTCGGGCATTCAGGGATGTCGAACTCGAAAAAGTAGTTCTCAAAGCTGCTCAAGAATCTGGTATCGGAGCACAATTCGGCGGCAAATATTTTGCACATGATGTACGAATCATACGCATGCCCCGACACGGAGCTTCTTGTCCGGTAGGTATGGGAGTTTCTTGTTCGGCAGACCGAAACATTAAAGCTAAAATCACCAAAGACGGACTTTGGATCGAAAAACTTGATGATAAACCCGGAGAACTGATTCCGGAAGAATTACGTCAGGCAGGAGAAGGCAATGCTGTTAAAATAGACTTGAACCGTCCGATGAAAGAAATTCTTGCCGAACTCGACAAATATCCGGTTGCTACACGACTTTCTTTGAATGGAACGATTATCGTCGGTCGTGATATCGCCCACGCAAAAATCAAAGAACGCTTAGATGCCGGTGAAGATATGCCTCAATATCTGAAAGACCATCCGATCTATTATGCCGGTCCGGCAAAAACGCCTAAAGGAATGGCATCCGGATCTTTCGGTCCGACAACTGCTGGCCGAATGGATTCTTATGTCGATCAATTCCAATCAAAAGGGGGATCGATGATCATGATAGCAAAAGGTAACCGCAGCCAACAAGTGACAGATGCATGTAAAGCTCATGGAGGGTTCTATCTTGGAAGTATAGGCGGACCGGCAGCTATTCTGGCTCAAAACAATATCAAGAAAGTAGAATGCTTAGAATATCCTGAACTGGGAATGGAAGCCATTTGGAAAATTGAAGTAGAAGATTTTCCTGCATTTATCCTCGTAGATAATAAAGGCAATGACTTCTTTAAACAGATAAAACCCCGTTGCAACGGAGGTTGTAAACTCTAATTCGGTCATTCCATAAATCACAATAAAAAAGGCGCGAATTGTAATCGCGCCTTTTTTATTGTGATAGAAAAAAACAGGAAAACTCTTTCCAGCTTTCATCCATAAAATACTATCTTATTTCCTGTCCCCGAAAATACGCAACAAATACAAGAACAAGTTAATAAAATCAAGATATAACGACAGAGCTCCCAGCAATGCCAGCTTCTGGGTCTGCTCATTTATTTCCTGATTAGCCAACATCTGTTTGATTTTTTGTGTATCATAAGCTGTCAGACCGACAAAAATCAACACTCCTGCATAGGTTATGATCCAATATATCATTGCGCTCTGCATAAAGATATTAACCACCGATGCAATAATCAAACCTATAACCGCCATAATCAAGATATTTCCCCAAGAAGACAAATCTTTTTTCGTAAAATATCCATATAAACTCATCGCTCCGAAAGTTCCGGCCGTAATAAAAAAGGTTGAAGCTATCGAACTACGAGTATAAACGGCAAAAAGGACAGACAGCGTAAGGCCGTTTAATAAGGAATAAAGCATAAACAAACCGGTCGCCGTAGTAAAGGACAAGGACATGATTCGCGCCGAAACATACCATACTAAACCGAGTTCTGCTATTAACAAAATAAAAAACGTAGCTCTACCGCTGAAAAGCAAAGATGACAATGTCGGAGAGTTTACTACGGCTAACGCCGTAATTCCCGTAATAGCCAATGCCACGGTCATCCATAAATAAACATTTTTGAGAAGAGTCGCTTGTGCGGCTTTCATCTCATAACTTGAAACATAATTCGTATCCATATTCTATTATTATATAGTTATTTCTATCTTTGTACTACCGCAAATATAAGATTTATTTAATTGTTAACATTATACTCTTGAAAAAAAGGTCTTATTTTGAAGAATATAAGAGTTTATTTAATATTTTTCAAGACCTTACAGGCCGACGTATCGGTACACGTCTCCTATTAAGACGCACCCTCAATAAGTTCAGATTTTCCTCAAATTGAGATAATTGATAGGATGCCTTATCGGGAATGCGATCGATATACCAATAAAACAACACATAGGAAATAAAAGCCTCACGTATCGTACGCTTTACTACCCCATCCGTTCCCGGAAATACTTCGTCAGGCAATACCAGAACAAAACTAAATGTATCCTCCTGAACAGGAGGTACGCATATCTCCGAAAGATATGCAGAAACAACACCATTAATTCGGTCACAAGCTTCCTGCATACGATCACGGGCCCACAACAACTCATCACCGGTTAATATCCAGCGATCACTCCACCCCTCAGTAGCCGCCCCATCAGAAGATAAAGAGACCGCCATATAAGATGTCCGCTTCAATAATTCCTGCATTAATTCATCTACTCCAATGACGACATGTACACATATTTTTTTCATAACATCTAATTTTACGATTTCAATACACGAATACAAATACCCATAACCAATAAAACAAGCAATATCCAAAATAGATTAAGAGAAATGGAAAACGGTTCTTTTTCCACACTTTCTTTTCGATCTACTTCCACATGAACACTATCAAGCCGATCATATAGAACATCCTTTATAGATTTACTCTCCGAGATAACTTCCTGCTTAGCCATAGATTGCGAACGCAACGTGACCGTACGCTTCTCCTTGACAGGCAAACAAGAAGTTGTATCATCACTGCCATACAAGACATGTTCCCAAACAATATCCCACCTCCGAGAATCAAATCCGGATTTGAAAAACAAATCTTTTATCGAGTCTCTCACGATAAACTGCGAAACAGAAACCGTATCCGATTCTATTTTCTGATCGGACAACCGATGGGTTGATCTGCAAGAAAAAAAAGAAAATAGAATACATAACATACAACATAACTTCATCATACAGTTTCTCCCCGCTGATTACGATATAAAATGAGACGAGCTGTCTGCATTCCGAAAAAGAACCGGGAAGCATTCTCCTCAGCCAATATAGTAAACAAAGCATCTTTAAAAGAAGCCAAAGGCTTTTCTTTCATATACTCTGCCACCCGCTGTGCCAGTTCCTGATACATAGATACTTTGAGCTCGTTACGACGAGCCAAAGGCAAACGGTTCATAATGCGACGAACATTACGTGCAGCTTCTTCAAAAGAAATATAATACCGGCCCTTACCGCTATGCAAAGCCCTAAGTATTACATCATCACGAGATACATACGGAGCTGATGTTCCGAGTGATTTCAATTCATCTTCATAAGCCCGAACAAAATCTTGTTCTTTGAATTTTCTAAAATAATCTTTTTTCATCCTCTATCATTTTTTTGATCGAGGTATTGGGTTCTGCCGTTAATCACTAACGGTATTCATGTTATTGGGATATGGCAAAGATAAAAACAATATTGTAATTATACAACAATATAATGGTTATTTAACAACAAATATATAAAAAGGTATGACTTATTGTGTAAAAACTCAATATACTTTATTATATAAAATGCATAAAAAAGAGGTTTCTGTCAACATAACCTCTTAAAAGCTGATCAGCAACCTCCACAGTAAAACATCAGTGAATGATAACCTCAAAGTAATCGGGACTTTATCGAGATTGGCAACTCAGGCATAGCCCCATTTTGAGTACACACATAAGCAGATACCTCAACCGCCAGTTCATGAGCTTCCCGTATACTTTTCCCCTTTAAAATCGCAGAAATGAACGTTGCCGTAAAAGAATCACCGGCACCTACTGTATCGGCAACCTCAATTTTCGGAGTATTCACAAAAGAGACATTCTCCCGGGTAAAAACATAACTTCCATTTACACCACATGTCAAGATAAGAATTTCTAAACCATACTCTGATAAAAGAGCTCGACACTTATCCTCCAAATTGATGCCCGGATATTCAAACATACGACTCACCGCGATCAACTCTTCATCATTAATTTTCAAGATATTGCATCTTTTCATAGAATTACAGAGAATTTCCTTATCATAAAACCCCTGCCGCAAATTCACATCGAATACTCTGTATTGTCCTGCCGCATCGGACATAACATCAAGAAAGCGGTTTATCGTTTCACGAGAGACAGTATTCCGTTGGGCCAATGAACCGAAACAAACCGCACGAGTCTTCTTTGCCAACTTTTCCAAATCAACCGTAAAGGGAATATTATCCCACGCTACATTCTCCTTTATCTCATAACAGGGAATTCCGGCTTCATCCAACTCGATCTGTACCGTACCGGTCGGATAAGGAACTCTTTGAATCAGATAATTAAGACGCCTGTTATTGAAACTTTCTAAAATTTCATTACCTAACTTATCATCACCGACAGCACTCACGACACAGCCGTCAAAACCATATTGCGACACATGATAAGCAAAATTTGCAGGAGCTCCGCCAATCTTTTTCCCTTCAGGCAGCATATCCCACAATACTTCTCCCATTCCTACAATAACATCATTCATGGCATTATATATTCTTCACATAAATATGTTTGATACGTTTGTTCTCAACCTCACGTTCCTCTATCTGAAAATATTTATCCAAAGACTTCATCAACGGAGTCAGTTTTAAAAAACCATAGTTGCGGGGATCAAAATCAGGTTTCTTCTTCATAATCAAACCTCCCACCTCAGCAAGAAATGCCCAACCGGTATCATCGGCCAAATCATCAATAGTCGTTCTGAACAAATTGATCAGATCCTTTCCGATAACCTCTTTTTCTGTAGCTTCCGACTGAACCGAAAGATCAACTCCAAAGTCTTTTTTACCCGGAAGATCAGTATCCCCGACCTTCAAAATCTCCAAATAAATAAATTTATCACATGACACGATAAAAGGATTCGGAGTTTTCTTTTCACCGATACCGATAACAAGCATCCCCGATTCCCGTAACCGTGTAGCCAATCGGGTAAAGTCGCTATCACTGGAAACAATACAAAAGCCATCGACCTTTTCGCTATGCAATATATCCATGGCATCGATAATCATTGCCGAGTCGGTAGCATTCTTTCCTGTAGTATAACTATACTGCTGAATCGGAGTGATTGCATTCTCCAAAAGAGAAGATTTCCAACCGGAAACTGTCGGTTTCGTCCAATCTCCATAAATTCGTTTAATTGTCGGAATACCGAACTTGGCAATCTCATTCAACATCCCTTTTACATTCGAATACGGGATATTATCCGCATCTATCAAAACCGCCAACTTCAAGTCTTTATTATCCTTCATCTCTTCACTCTTATATTAAACCATAAACAAATATAGTGAATATCTACCGACAAAACAGAAAATAAGATTGATTTTCAACCTATTTTTTATATCCAGATCTTCAAATATTCTTTTTGTTCCATAAAACACTGATCATCAAGAGGGGGCTTATTACTCTTCTAAAACTTCAGAACTTATCTAAATTTTGTTCGGATCAGGTTTGAGGGATTCTTTCGAAGATACTCGTCTGCATCTACGAGGGAAATAGCAAACTATCACAAGCGAAAACAGAAAAACAGAGCGGAGAAAAACGTAGGATAGCCTGATAATACTTCCGTATTATAAAAAGTTCAATATATTAAGTAATTACATCATAGTGAAGATTTTTTACTTAAAAGTTCAGGGATTTACATCGTTTTGCCTTCTTAGAAAGTGGTGCCACCAGGAATCGAACCGGGGACACAAGGATTTTCAGTCCTTTGCTCTACCAACTGAGCTATGGCACCATCGTTTTTGCGTGTGCAAATGTATGACAAGTTTTTGAAACTACCTAATTATACAGAAACTTTTTTGTTGAAAAAGTCCATTTTTATGCCAACTGATGAAAAATTGAGAAAAGAATAAAATTTTTACCTTATGTTTTTTGTCTTTTAAAAGGAATACATTACATTTGCACTCGCAATTGTCAATCGGGGTGTAGCACAGTTGGCAGCGCGCCACGTTCGGGACGTGGAGGTCGGAAGTTCGAGTCTTCTCACCCCGACACACATGGCCATAACTTATTGATAATCAATAAGTTATGGCCATGTCGCTATTTTATGCCGGGAGAAATACGGGAGAGAGTATTCTATATTTAAGATCTTCTACAAGGGAAATAGAAAATACCCAAGTAACAAAATTTCCGTTATTGCTCATTTATCAGAGTATTTACCCTTTCAATCTTCCAGATCTCTCTTGACAGTCAATCCATTCTTTACATCAGAAAGAGTTCCTTTTTTACTTAAAAGATAATGATAAACAAGTTGATTCTGTGTAGAAACGACATACGCTTGTTCAAACTTCCATCCCAATTTAGCCATATAATTCAAAGCGTCGATCATAGAATTGAACTTTATCCTCTTCCCATTTTCATCTACAAGAAATTTATCTCTATACTGAGTCCAATAATTTATTTCTTTTCCAAAATCAACGGCAACTCTTACCTTTGTTTGCAATAAGTTACTTTCACCAACAATTTCACAATAGAGAAACTGGTTACTTTTTATAGTATCGTTCTTCTCCATTTGACCATAAGAAGCAAAAATACAGTTCACAATAATGAGTGATGACAATAATAGTTTTTTCATAAAACGAATGCTTTAATTTAATAAATATGTTTGTTATTTATAATCACTGCAAATCTACAAGGAGAATTAACGTAACAAAATAAGAAGCTGTTTAAAAACCTGTTAAATCTGAAATTAATGGAGATTTCTCATATATAATTTACATATAATCAACATTTTACTATTTTCACTCCTTTAATTAAGAAACAATACAGGAACAAAACAATCAATTAAAGCAAATTCAGACCTTTTCTATTTTCATTAGGTTTCATTCCTTTCACTTGTTTGCACAAGGAGTCCGAGCTTTACTGTGAGCAGTTATTCTCTCTGCTCCAAGAGACATTTATTGATAAACATACTTGCAGCCAAAAAAGAAAAACTCCCGATCTCTCTTCAGCCTGTGCTTTCCTTTTATTGGCAACCAAAACCGCTTTTACCGTAATAGCCATAGGCATACTGACAAGCAAATATGCCTATCTAAATATAGTTTACTTTGGTTTAGCTTATATATAGAGCTAATAGACTAAAGTAAACTGAATTTTTTCAGTTTGTTCAACAATGCAGCCAAAAGAAAAATGGCTGTAACCAATAAGTTTTGGCGCAGCCATCTTTTTTCCCTTTGTTTGACTTTACTTTAATGAATATATATAAGATGGGAATAAAGTAAAGCTCGTCTTTTTCTCTTTTCGCTGTATTATACTTACATAGTCTCTACTCAATATTAACGATTCTGATTATATGTCCTTTCAAAAACAAACTCCTGTAGCCACCGTTGAAATGATGGATTATCTTGGTATTCTTTGTAGAGCTCCAATCCAGACGTCGTGGACCTAAGGATAATCGTCATCAATGCTTTGTCACTTTCAATTCTCGCAACCTCTCTATCAGAATTGCGAATTGCATTCTGATAAGCTTCATTTTTAGCAACTTCTTCAGGAATAGCAGCGATTTGTTGCCGGATACGATCTGAATCCGTCCAGGGAATATTACCGAATCGAGTGTTGAACTCTTCCAAAATCGTTGTCAGCGACTGAAGATTCGGGGATGTAATGCCTCCGCTCCGTCCTACGGGAATGGCTTGGACCTCCGCTTTTTCATTGTCCAAAATAATACGTTGTTCTTCCTGAATCGTATTTTTGTAGCTATTGAAATCCACAGCATCAAGTAACCCTTCTGTATAATCATCTCCTTCCGGAGTCGGTAACTTGTGAATAAGCAAATTGAGAAAAATACTCAACTTTTCCCACTCTGCACTCCCAAAAGGCAATATGGCAGCCAAGAAGGCATAGGTTCTGATAAAACTTTTGGCACTGCTCTTGAATTTTACCTGTGAATCGGTATTCAAAGTCTTGTAATTCTCGGCACATGTATCCAAAATCGAATCAATCATTTCACGATCCGACGCACCAAGGAACAATCCCACCAAACGTTCGACATCTTCAGCCGTATATACTTGATGTTTTTCCAGTTCGGCAATGAGGTCATTGAGTTTATTAGGGTCGGTTTCCGAAGCTAATTCAGTCGTTTTGTAATAACGCTGGAACGATTTTTTAATGTCTTCCGGATCATTGGCAAAATCAAGAACAAATGTGTCTCGTTTTTTGGGATGGGCCCGATTGAGTCGAGACAAAGTTTGTACGGCTTTGATATCCGTCAGAATCTTGTCTACATACATCGTATGAAGCAGCGGCTCATCATAGCCCGTCTGGAACTTATTGGCAACAATAAGAAAACGATAAGGGTCTTTCTTGAAACGATCTTCAATCTCTGCACTCGGAAATCCATTCAACGAGGCTTCGGTCATCTTTCCGTACTCCCTGTATTTGTTTGGCAACTCCTTTTCTCCGGAGAATGCGATTATGGCTTTATACTGGCTTCCTCGTTCTTCCAGCAATCGGCAAAATTCAAAATAGTAATCTATAGCTCGTTCGATACTGCTGGTCACGACCATTGCACGAGCTTGTCCTCCTATTTTCCCTTTGCTGATGACATTCGTATGGAAGTGCTCAACCATAATAGCCGCTTTGTGGTGGATTGTAGTTCGATCGCCTTCAACATAGGCACGGAGTTTGGCTTGTGCCTTTTCATTGTCGAATAACGGGTCATCTTCCGATTTTTTCACAAGTTTATAGAAACTCGATACCGGGGTATAATGTTCCAGCACATCCAGAATAAATCGTTCCTGAATCGCTTGACGCATTGAATAGGTATGAAAAGCCACATGTCGTACTTGCCCGTCAGGCTGTGGTATCGCATCTCCAAACATCTCCAAAGTCTTGTTTTTGGGTGTTGCGGTGAATGCGTAATAATTGGCATTTCGGACCATCCGATGCCCTTCTATGAGTTTGTTGATTTTATCTTCGATATCTTCCTCGTCGTCGCATACATTTCCTGAAACGGCCATATTCATCTTGGCAAACAGGCTTCCCGTCTGGCTCGAATGGGCCTCGTCGATAATGATGGCAAACTGTTTGTCCTTATTTTCCGTGCCTATACTCGACAAAATGAACGGGAATTTGTGAATGGTTGTAATAATTATCTTCTTCCCCGCATTAAGCAGCGAACCGAGTGTGGAAGAGTCGTCGGCCCAGCCAACAACGCTCCGCTCCTGCATGAATTGTCTTATTGTATCCCGAATCTGTCGATCAAGATTCACACGGTCAGTAACCACGATAATTGAATCGAAAAAGGTCTTTCCGCTTTTCTCCAGTTTGACCAACTGATATGCCAGCCATGCAATCGAATTCGATTTGCCGCTTCCTGCGCTGTGTTGAATCAAATAGCGTTTCCCCACTTCATTCCGAAGGGTATCGGCCAACAGTTTGCGAACCACCGTCAATTGATGATAACGTGGGAAAATCATGGTTTCGCCGACAACCTTGTTCGTTTTCCGATCGATTTTCTCGACCACCTGCGAATAATTCTCCAAAATATTCGACAACGATTCCTTGGTCAGAATCTCTTTCCAGAGATAATCGGTCTTGATGCCATCCGGATTGGGTGGATTGCCTGCACCGCCATTGTTCCCCTTGTTGAACGGCAGAAACCAGGACGCCTTACCGCACAACCGTGTACACATTTTCACCTCGTTGTCATCGACCGCAAAATGTACTGCACATCGCTTGAAGTTAAAAATCAACTCCTTCGGGTCGCGGTCGTTCATGTATTGATTGACCGCATCATCGACATTTTGTTTGGTCAGTCTGTTTTTCAGTTCGAATGTGGCGATTGGCAAGCCGTTTATAAAAACTGCCAAATCCAAAGCCAATCGGGGAAATTCCTTGGAATAGGTCACCTGCCTCGTGACACTGAAAATGTTTCGGGCATACAACGCTTTTGCCATCGGATTCTGTTCCGAGAGGGTAGAATAGTAAAGGTCGAATTTATAAGCCAGATATCTGAAACCGTTGCGAAGGATGTCGATAATCCCAGCCTCGCCCAATTTCTTGCGCAGACTGACAAAAAATTTGTTCCGCTCATATTCACTATCCAGAATATGTGCGGCTTTCACCTTTTCGGGCTGTGTGGCTTGCAGGAACCGTAATACCCGTCCTTCATCGAGCGCATACTCCTTACTGAACTCGGCAGCCTTGCCGAGCTCGTAACCATTCACATCGACCAGATAGTCGGATATTATCTTCTCCAAACCGGCTTCGCTGATATCTGTTGCCATGACGTTTCTCCTTTTTATTCTTCGTTGGGTATTTTTACTCCTCTGACATCGACTTTCCCTGTTACGACATCAGAAATTAGGCGTTGCTTATACTCTTGCAGGTAATTGATTTCCTCTTTTAATTTTGTTATGTAATTATCAATAAATGTAATTCGAGATTGCAAATATGATACTATTGCGTCTTGTTCCTCTTCGGGAGGAACAGGAATATGCAATCCTGCAAAACGTTCTGTTTTAACGACTTTACGTAATCCAGAATACAATGGTCTCAATGCTTTTGCTTCATCAACAGCAAGAAAATAATAATAGTAGAACTGGCTATTGATTCCTTTGATTGAAAAAACATTGTATGCTCCTGTTATCATGCCATCTATTGATGACAAACCAACAGTACGAGGTGTTTCATCCACATCGAACAAGCAAAAAATAATATTCCCGGATTCAACAATTTTATAATTGTCAAATTCCTTGGGGAATTTACCTTTCCCGCTTTCTATATCACGCTGAATGACACCTTGTTTTGTTAACGATAGCAGCGTGTATTTGTAAGCGTCTTGCCCTACGACATTATCACGCTCCGTTATAAATATTTTATTCCGGAGCAATTCCCAATGAGCCGGAATTTTTCCCAGCCATTCGATTCCGCTCTCTTTCATCGGGACATTGGGATCGAGGCCACGGGTAACAACGGCGGTAATTTCCGCCTGCTTTAATTCAGATAGAGCTTGCATCTCTCTCTATCTGGCATATACGTTCATTTATCTTGTTTGACTTATAATCCAGATAGGCAACAATTTGCCGTTGTTCCTCTTGAGGAGGGATAAGGCACAAACATTTCTTAAACCATGGAAAGTATAAAATCTGTTGAATGCTTCCCACCCCTTTTGATGCTACTTTATATTGTCCTACCATGTACTGATCCCGCAACAAATAATTTGCATATCTATAATTCAGCGAAGAGGATAATTCAAATACATGATACGCAGGGCTAACAATACCTCTAAATGAAGATACACCAACTGAACCGCGCCAACATTGTTGATTATTCATAACGAAATCCCCAATATCGACCAACTGGTATTTAGATAAATCCTCAGAGGGTTTATGGACTTGTTTACCATCCGAATCTATAGTCCTAATTACTCCTTTATCCAAATAAACAGAGAGAAGATCTTCTTCAATATAACCTGTTTGATTTTTTAATTTCGCGACAGAGAAAAACAAAGTCTCATCCCAATGGGCAGGAATCTGATCTTGCCATTCGATGCCGCTGTCCTTATATGTTGGATATACTGTCATTTCTATTGTGCCTCAAATTTACTTTTAATCAGATTCAAGAATGTTAGATTCCTTGCATCTGCATCATTAACAACTGCATCGAGATCCAGAATATAACGTACCGCCGGAATCTTTATACCCGACACCCAATCTACAGTAATATCATTCGTATTTACAAAAACATTCCCCTTAGAATATAGAGGATGGTATCCTGCTGATGATAAATGTGATTTGTAATCATTGTCAAGTTCAACTACTCCGTATAGCCACAATGATTGCACTTTACCGGGGTACAATCCATATAATCCTCTCGCTCTTTTCTCGAGTTGAACTTCTACCCGAATATTGTCCTCAGGCTTTAATCCTTTGCGCTTTAATTCAACAATTACGACATCAAACTTTTCCGTGGTTTTTGGATCGTCTGAAAAGATAATTGCAATATCCGGTCTATCATCATCTTTTATAACCTCGCCTTTTGTTAATTCTCGAAGCAAGTCTGTCATTTCCATATCACTTAAGACTGTGGAATACGTCATGAACTTGTCATCTAATATCCATGTATTGTTTATGTAAATATCTTGGCTGAAATCTCCAGAACGAAGAATCCTTTTCATCGGAACCAATATGTTGTGAATTTCAGACTCTCGATCCTTTTTATCAATCTTTTTTAATCGGTCAATCGTTTTTTGGCGGAATAGCACATATTCTGTTAATGCCCTACCAGCCAAATTCATGGACTTTTCGAATTCCGTATCTGTTAAATCGGTCGACTTACAAAGAATATCTCGCTGATCTTTGATAAAACGAGTCTGCGCTTCTTTGATAACTTCGGTTTTTGAGCTTATTCCAATCGTGTCTTCTTCGAAATAACCTCTCAAATGGGGAAATTGATTATTTAATTGTTCGGATGTACGCTGCGTCTGTTCTATTATTTGGGGTGCCAAATCAGAAAGTATGGTTATTATTTCGTCTCTAAATATTTTTTGGAGCATTCTCATGTCAGACGGTTTAATCGTTATGACCTGCCGAGTGGCATCCGTTTGCCCTTGAAAAGAATCTGAGTATAAAATAAATACCATATCATATCCTTTGGGGATACTCTCATCAGCAAAGACATCTATTGATTCATTTCGATTATCAATAGAGATAGCAGTAATTACCGATGAATCTTTTATCTCGCACTCTTTAACAGAGTAATACAATGTCATTTCTCCGTCAAGGGAATATTTAGACACAATTGTTTTCTCATTCAACTCAGGAATTGAAGCTGCATTAATTGTGCGTACTACGTTTGTTTTACCTATGGTAGATTGGATAGTGATATTTATATCATTACCATTCTTTTTTGCTTTGTATAGTAGAGAATAAAATTTCTTTAAAATTCGTCTTCTTATCCATTCGGCATCAGCAAAATTTTTCTCTTTTAATTTAGATAAGTTATATCCTGTCATTTCCAGAGTACTTCCGCTCTCGTGCTCACTATCTAAAGTAGAACTATTGTTCGGAGCATCAGTACCAAACTCTTTATCAAAATTAAACTCACGATATTGATTCCCATTATAGTAGCTGATTACTTTTACATTATTAAAGTAGAACAGGTAAACCAATCGCCCAAGGCCACGATGTGTTTTGTCGTCTTTGTCAACTTCCAAAAGGCGACAAAATTTTGTATATCGCTCATCAGTAAAACCAATACCATTATCGGAAATTGTCAAACGGAAAGACTTTATGTTCGAAAGCGTAGATACAGAAAAATGAATATGTATTTTTGAGGCTCCTGCGTCCAATGCATTAGCGACAGCCTCCAGATAAACCATATCAAATGAAGACTGTGAAAAGAACATTGAAATAGCTTGTTTTAGATTGATCTCCATAATTAATTTAATATTTGGTTCAACAATCCTTTTGTCGATTCCTCTATGGCCCGAATGTCGGCCCGAATCTCATCGAGCGTTCGCAACCGCTTGGGCTTATAGAAATATTTGGTGAAACTCAATTCATAACCAATTACATAATCGTCCGTATTGACAATGGCATCGGGCGTATATGGAAGAATCTCGTTCCGAACAAAAGCTTCGATACCTCCTTCATAGGTCAGTGGAACTTGTTCCTTATCACGCAGCGTCTTGTCGATTTCGATTTTACCCCGTTTGTTCTTGATGATAATGCCTTGCTCGTCGCGTTTAGGTCGGTCAACCGTGATTTCCCAGTACCCGAATTCGGAATTATCGAAAATCTTGCTGATAGGCGTCTCCTCAAAATCCATATAAGCACGAAGTATCTGTTCATTGATTTCCGGCGTAAATTCACAATTTTTCTCACCGAGGTTCTTACGGAGAGGTGATTTCAGACCGGTAGCATCAATCAATTGAATTTTCCCTTTCCTTCGGGATTCCTTACGGTTCGTGACAATCCAAATGAAAGTTCCAATGCCTGTATTGTAGAACATCTTCTCGGGAACAGCAATAATAGCCTCCAAAAGGTCATTTTCGATAATATATCTCCGTAAGTTACTCTCACCACCTCCTGCATTACCGGTAAAAAGCGACGAACCATTATGGACTTCAACAATACGAGTTCCCAGCTCGGTGGTATCCTTCATTCGACTAATATTGTTCGCCAAAAATAACATTTGGGGGTCACCAATATTAGGAACCAATGAATAGGCCGGATTTCCATCGTATGCTATCAGGAATCTGCCATCGGTAATATCCTTTTTATCTTTCAATCCCCAATTCTCCAAATCTCGTTTCCAAGGAGTCCCGAATGGTGGATTGGAAATGCAGAAATCGAACTTCATACCCGCTTTACCGTCTTCGGAAATGGTCGATCCAAATGAGATATTATTTGCTTCTTCTCCGTCTCCTTTGATAAGAAGGTCCGATTTGCATGTCGCATAGGTCTCCGGCTGTAATTCCTGACCAAAAATATGCGTATTGATGCGTTTGCCGCGAGCTTCGGCAAGTTGCTGAAGGCGCTCTTCGCTTACGGATAAAATACCTCCGGTACCACAAGCCCCGTCATAAATCAAATAAGAGCTGTCGGTAATTTTATCCATGATGGGAACAAATGCAATTTCGGCCATCAATGTGACAATATCACGAGGCGTAAAGTGCTCTCCAGCTTCGGTTACATTGTTTTCTTCGTTGAATCGTCGTAACAACTCCTCAAAGATGGTACCGATAGAATGATTGTCAAGAGCCGGCAGACGCACAGAGCCATCATCAAATAAGACAGGGCGATTACTTAAATTGATTCTATTGTCGACAAATTTTTCGATGAGCAACCCCAGTACGCCGCCTTCGACTAGTGTATCTATCTCATTGCGAAATTTGAATTTTGTAATAATGTCCTGAACATTGGCACTAAAGCCATCCAAATAAGCAATGAAATCCAATTTTAATTGTTGGGAATTGGTCCTTGATTTCAAATCTTTGAGCGTAAATGGAGAACTGTTGCAGAATGCTTGTCCAGCAACAGCACACAATGCTTCGTCTTGTTGAATGATATTGGCTGCGGTTAAGCGTTCTTTCATCGCTAAAACCTCTTTTTTCGTATCCTCTAAAACGGCATCGAAGCGTCTCAATACAATCATCGGGAGAATCACTTTACGGTAATCCCCCTTGTTATATACGTTTACAAGAACATCGTTAGCAATATTCCATATAAATGAGACCAGTTGGTTATGTTGTATCTGTGTCATATCGTTTATTAGTCTTTTAAGCATCCAATAGGAACCACATAAACTCCGTCTGCACGTCGATAGGCAAATTTTCCTGTAGCCGTCAACACCATTAAGAAAGACGGGGCTTTCATTTTATCCGTATCTATCTTTGCAGCCAATGTTTTTAAGGTAGTTGCGCCTTGCTCTATAAGTTGGTCTCCGCCAAGTTTTATTTCGATAAGGCCAAATTTACCATTGCGCAGATGAACAACTGCGTCACATTCGAGGCCGTACTTGTCTCGAAAATGATAAACTTGTCCATCTAAAGCGCTCGCAAATACGCGTAAATCCCGGACACAAAGTGTCTCAAATAACAACCCCATTGTATTCAGATCATTAATCAGGTCCTTTGGGCCAAGACCCAAAGCAGCAACAGCAATTGACGGATCAACAAAGTACCTGGTATCAGATGTCCGAATAGCTGTCTTTGAGCGCAGATTAGGATTCCATGCAACAGAATCTTCTATGACAAAAATTTTTTTCAGAGCGTCAATATAAGAAGTAACTGTTTTTACATCCGTTGATTCTTCATCATTCACTCGCATATCTTCTACAATAGTACTAATGGGAGCCTGAGAACCTTGATGTCGAGCATATGAACGCATCAATCGTTTTGCCCGTTCTTGATTGCGTCGAACGCCATCTACTCGAGAAATGTCCGAACGCGTCACAGCGTCATAATAGTATTTCACTTGATCCAGCGCAATATCTCCTGTTTGCAATGATGCACGAGGCCACCCACCTCGACAAATTAAAAAAGCAATATCATCAAGCGACAATTTGTTGATTCCCATTATATTATCTGGAGTTTCAAACATCCCCTCCAAACTCACTTCTCCAGAAGATTCCCCCGACTCGTATAAACTCATGGGACGCATAGTTAGCCATGCAAATCTACCTGCTCCTGAATGATGAATTTCTTCTGTTTTTGCAGGAACAGCCGAACCAGTTAAAATAAAAAGACCTTCGCCTTCTCTGTGATCGACTTCAAAGCGGATTGTATCCCATAATTTGGGAGCAAGTTGCCATTCATCTACCAATATGGGACATTCTCCGACCAACAACGCTTTAGGATTTATATCAGCCATACGGAGATTCTGTTCTTTGTACAAAGGATCGTCCATGTAGATGATTGTGGACGCCTGTTGCTCCGCAGTTGTAGTTTTACCGCACCATTTAGGTCCTTCAATCAAAACGGCACCGATACCTGCCAGCTTTCGTTGTAACTCCTTATCCGCAATTCTCGGTTTATATGTCTTCATATCTATATACTGATTATAAGGCAAAGATAATACTATATTTTAGAATTTCCATATGTGGCTAAATTAAATTACCTTTTTTGGCTAAAAAACATAGCGCCATTCGGCTGCATTTTTTTGTGTTTTTTGGATAAAGCGTAGTTGAAATCCTGAATAATCAAGTGGAAGTTTAGCGATAATTCGCTTCAATAATTGTGTTATGTTCTTGCCACAACCATTCTCCAACGGGCTTGCCCGTCTGCCACGAAATTTCTTTCGGGGGAGCCTAATACCCCTTCCACCGTTCGACGGCGGGAGGGCTGCCACACAATCTACAAGCAGGGGCAGTCTCGTTGTCCAATATTGGCCTGATTATAAAATGGTAAACAGGTTTACAGCCCGATGCTGGATTGCCATCGGAGTTTCTCCGGCAACACGCACATCTGTCAAGCAATATAAGGGGAAAAGAAAGAAGAAACGGTACCCGTTATCCGGCTCGGGCAACATATTCCCGCAGCCTATTCAGAGATATTTTTCATTGGAAGGAGGTCAACAAATGTCGGACGACTTATCCCTTTATACAGGGCGGCAAAGCCCGTATTTGATTCAAACTTTCACCGCCGGTTTTCTTCAAATTGGTTACTTGAAAACGGTTTAGTTTAGTTTTTCTCCCTTATATATAGATACTAAAGTAAACTAAAATATATATGGCCGCTCCGGTACAAAGGACTATTCCTGTTTCAGTCGAATAATCCGTTTACCAGATTGACAGCATCATCCTTTTTCTGATTGACGATTTTGGCATATACCTGTGTCATCTTCACGTCGGCATGACCGAGCAGTTTCGAGGTCGTGTAGAGGTCTGCACCAAGCGTTAGCATCATCGTTGCGAACGTGTGGCGGGCGAGGTGAAATGAAAACCGCTTATCTATTCCAGCCGCTTTCGCCCAAGGTTTGAGAAGCATGTTTATCATCGTTGGGCTCGGCAAATCGAATACATGGTCTTCCGATGTCTTCTCTCCACGTTCCGGCATCCACTTCAAGGCTTCAGGGGAAAGTGGCAGATAAATCGACTCTTTGGTCTTTTGCATGGATACAGCCAAACGGTATTGTCCTCTATCCACAAAAATATCTTTCCATCTCAAACCGATAATGTCGCTTATCCGTAGTCCGCAGAAGCAGGAGAACAAATAGGCCTGTTTTACGGCCTCGTTTTTCATCGGAGTAGCAATCAGTGCCCGAACCTCTTCAATGGTCATATACGAGCGTTTGCTCTCCGGCAAGCGTATCTTATCCGAGTTGTTAATCTTCATAAATGGGTTGGACTTGATAATATCCGCACGAACGGCGGCATTCAAAGCTCCGTTCAGAATACGGTAATAAGTGTGAAGCGTAAAGTTAGATACCCGTTTCCCTTTGGGGCGATACTCCGTCAGCAGATAGTCGATATACTCTTGGCAAAATGCCTTGTCGATCTGATCCATTGTCATACGTTCACCCGCAAAATCTTTCAGTATGCGGATAGTTACCATGATTTGGTTCCCGTCCTTTTTACCACGCTTCGCCTGATTCTCTTTGTAGGTTTCCATCCAGTCCAGAAGAAAAACCTTTTCACGGGTTTCGATACCCGCTTCACCATTGGTAAGTTGGATTATGCGCTTCGATTTGATGGCATTGGCAGCTGCCATTGTCGCTTGATTCTGTCTACGAGCATTATGATCTGTTTCGGGAATAAGGTACAGCTTCAGATACTCGTATGTCCGTTTGCCATTCCGGTATATATCCAGATACAAGCTCTTGTTTCCATTGGCCAGTTCTTTCATCCGCAAGCGGATAGGTTCTTTGACTTTTGCAGGCTTTTTTACTCGTGGCATATTCCCTCCTCTTTTGCTCGTTATATCTGCTGCAAAACTACAAATAAAAGTCGATACTGAGGAACAAATAAGAAACAAAAATGTACCGAAAAAGAACCAACCAACTAAAAAGAATGAGAACAACAGAAAATATCAAATGTTATATAATACACTGTAAATTAGTAAATTTATTTGCACTAATTTAGTTCTTGTTTTCATTTAACACCCATACTTTGGAAATCTGTCTAATTTTTACACAGATTTTTTGAGAACTCTCTTTAAGGGAGTTTTCAATTCCGATAAAGAGCATGGCGACTTACGTGACGTAAAGGAACAAGAAAATAAGCCGTAAAGAGATTCATAAAATCCGGATATATGTTCTTTTAAAATCAATTCTGTTTATAATCGTACACATCGACAATCTTTCCATTCGATAACCGGATATAAGAAGAAAACCCCCGCACACCTTCCCGAATCTCAATAACTCTTGCACCATTAGAAGTTTTCGTATAAGTCGTCTTTCCACCGGAAAAACGTCCATAAGCCAAAGCTATACCGTTATATAATGCTATATAATCATTTCCATGATCATGTCCGGTAAACATCCCCATCACATCTCCATTCAACAGCATTGCCGCATACATTCCCGTATTTAGTTCTGGTGCACATTCCCTTTCTCTACGTTTTCCGGATTGCCTGTTTTCTCGAATATTATAAGCAACACGATACTCCGGAAGAGGGATATGAAAGAATGCCAATGCAGGAATAGGTTTTCCCCCATTCAGTCCGGTATAATAACGACTCCATAAATTATAACATTCTATTTGATCGGGAGTGAACCAAGCATACCCCTTTATAGCTTGGATAGAGGAATAACTATTAGAATCCAGTCCGTAAAGCAATAAAGCCGGTTTATCCGATAAATGACCCAATACGGGAAACACTCCATTCAAATATCCGGTCACGCTATCTACACGCACCGTATTCAAATTTAAAGGATATGAAGTAACCAGCTCAGCTACCTGTCTACGGGACAGATCCTGCTCATCATCATGATTTCCCAATGTCACAATAAAAGGAATATTCCGCCGTAATATCGGATCGAGCACACTGTCCCAACCTATCCGAGCAGGACGTCCAGTTACTATATCCCCGGTCAATACGACTAAATCAGGATTTTCTAAATCCAAAACCTTTTCGATCAGATGAATGGCAGCTTTCGATTTCGGATTATTCGGGACATAATGGACATCTGTAAACTGTACAATTTTAAAATGCCCTGCCGAGTCAAATTTCAAATTTTGTCCCCAAACCGGTACAATAGCACCTAACCCAATAACAACAATAAGCCATATATATCTACCCATATTTCAACAAATCATTATCTTATTTATCATCGATAAAGATAATGTTTTTCTCTGTCTAATACTTATAAGCAGCCTAAATTTTCCAATAAAAATACTATCCGGATATTTTTATGTTTTCTTCCGATCTATAGTTATCAGTGTTCCACTCCCCAGAAGAGAACAAATTATTCTTGTGGATTTTTCTAAAACTTTGCACAGATATTTTTATAAGATCTGTTCTCAAGGATGCTTCAGCTCCGATAAGAATTCTTTTTTATTTCTCAGTAACAGGAGTCTTTCGTTCGGCAATCTCCACCAAATATACTCCAATGCAAATCAAAAGCATAGCAGAAAGTTGAGTCCAACTAAACCGATCTTGCCCGATAGATAAAGAAACAATAGTCGCTACTATCAAAATTAAATAACCGTATATGGCAACAATGGTCGTATTCAGATATTTCAATCCTACCGGTATCAGCAAATAGCTGATTACCGTCGGAAAAATAAGAACAAATAATAAAACACAAAGCGGTAACCAATGTATCGGAAGCGTTAAAACCGACGCATCAAATTTTATAAAACAAGCCATGATAAGGCTTGAAAATGCAGCTCCTGTAAATACATATTTCAATAAAGTAAACATCCCTACCGATTTCAATATTCGATTACTGATGACCAGATACACGGCATACATTACAGAACTACCCAGACACAAAAGATTTCCGGTCAAAGCATCCGATGCCAAATCATCGCTCTGTTGCGTAGAGATACAAAGTAATGCACCTCCCAAACCGATAAGGATTCCCACTACTTTCATCCACGTTACTTTTTCCTGATAAAATAAAACAGCAATTAAGAATACCCATACCGGCTGCAAAGTCGAAAAAATAGAACTCGATACCGGTGTCGTCTTACTCAACCCGACCAAATACAAACACATATATCCATACACACCCAAGGCTCCCAATAAAAAAATCTGAACTTTTTGTTTTCCCGTAGAATGTTCCGACGGTACAAAAAAACTTATAATCCAGAACGCAACGGCAGCAAATACACAACGCAACGCAACACCTGTAAACGGGCTTATCCAAAAAGGGAGTAAATATTTCAACGCATTCATATTCAATCCGCTAAACCCTTTAGATATAACCATACAGATATTTGCTTCAACAATTTTATTTTTCACGACTCATTCCAAATTTATAGTGCAAATAACCGATATTCCTATTCTTCCGTATTTTCGCTAAACACAAACGAATTCCGCTTCCAATATGCCCATCCGGCAGCCAAGACAGTTACAACCAGATTAAAAATAAATGCAAATTGCTGAGTATGTACTCGAAAAATAAAACCGGCCCAATCAATAATAAAAGGACATAGCAAAATCGCCAGATAATTCATCGCCATTACAAACGCCAATGCCAAAGTCACCTTTCGAGAAGATGCGGTTCTTGTCGTCTTATCATATACAACAGGCTGTATCACTCCATAACCAAAACCGGCAAAAAGACACCCCGATCCGATCCACCATTCCGACCGGGAAAGTATAATAAGTCCCAAACCTACAGCGATACATAACAAACTATAAAATTCCGTTCTTTGCTTCCACCATCCGATAATTTGGTTCAAGAATAAACCTGGTGTCATAATTGCCAAAAAGAAAAGTGAAATCATTATGCCCGAATTACCGCTCGAAAAATGATACTCTTCCATCAAAAACGGTAAATTAAAGCTAACAATAATAACCAAATAAGTACAAAGTCCATAAAAAGCCATTAACTGTACGAGTCTTTTTCTATTTATAAAATCTCCCGTATCTGACTGTTTCCCTGCAACGATGGCAGATGTTCGATTACTTTCGGATATTTTTTTTGTCGTCCCCGAAGCTTCTCTTAAATAAGATGAGAGAAATATCGAAATAATCGGTAATAAATACACGATAAAGGGCAAATGCCAGTCAACCTCTGCCAAATAACCGGTTATAACAGTTGCGACTACTAAAGTGATATTCGTAATAGCCGAACTCAATCCGAACTGCTTTACCCGGTAAGAACCTTTAAAAAAACGAGTAATGAATCCGGTAGATAACGGCACGATCAATCCCGATCCAGCTCCCAGCAAGGCACTTACGGCAATCAGCTGCCACATTCGATCCGAAAGCAAATATAACACCCCGCTGGCTGCAAATATTCCTAATCCTATTTGCAACAGCCGTATGTTATTCACCCGTTCGGTCAATGTTCCCGAAAGAAGTATGAACGGAATTATCAATAAAGAGGGTAACGAAGTCAGCATTTGAATATCCAGCTCCGTAGCATGAGGAAAAATCTGTGACAGTTGACCCAAGATAGGAGAAACTGCCAATCCGGGTAATGCATTCAAGGCCGAAATAGACCAGATGCCGATCAGGGTAACGAGAGGTATAGTTCCCTCTCCGGTTTTTATTTCCATATTCAGTTTTTATTCAACAATAAAAAACAAACAAAAACTTCGAATGTTTAGAGAGTCTGGCTGAATTTTGCCCGGACAAAGTTTGAACCCCCCCTGCCTCTCCCGGGAGGAAACTCCAACATCGTTATGGACCGGAAGAAAACACAAAAATGGCCGGATAACATTTTCTCGTTTAAAGATTCAGAAAGGTTCTCAGAAATCTGTTTTTTAATAAACCCCAAATAGTGTAGCAATATTCAAAACCGGGAAACATTACGCAATCACAAGTGTTTTGACTATGATATGAATAAGTATCATATCGGCAATTTATGTTGAACCCTATAAAAACAATTCAATGATGAAAGATCAAAATTTCAGAAACGGAGATGCCGAAACCGCTATTTTCGGATCAAACGAGATGTTGCAACCCTCCCCTGTCGATAAAATTCCCGATGGTCCTACCACACCGCAGATCGCATACCAGATGGTAAAAGATGAAACATTTGCGCAGACGCAACCCCGGTTAAATCTGGCAACATTCGTAACGACTTACATGGATGATTATGCCACCAAATTGATGAACGAAGCTATCGACATCAATTATATCGATGAGACGGAGTATCCCCGCATAGCCGTAATGAATGCGAAATGCATCAATATTATAGCCAATTTATGGAACACTCCCGAACAGGCAAAATGGAAGAGCGGAGCTTTAGCTATCGGTTCTTCCGAAGCGTGTATGTTAGGCGGAGTGGCAGCCTGGCTACGATGGCGTAAAAAAAGGCAGGCACAAGGTAAACCGACAGACAAACCGAATTTCGTAATTTCTTCCGGATTTCAAGTCGTGTGGGAAAAATTCGCCCAATTATGGCAAATCGAGATGAGACAAGTTCCTCTGACTCTCGAAAAGACGACGTTAGACCCCGAAGCTGCACTGAAAATGTGTGACGAAAACACAATTTGCATCGTCCCTATCGAGGGGGTTACTTGGACAGGATTGAACGATGACGTCGAAGCTCTCGACAAGGCTCTCGACGCATATAATGCCAAAACAGGATTCGACATCCCTATTCATGTAGACGCAGCCAGCGGAGGTTTTATTCTACCATTCCTACAGCCTGAATTAAAATGGGATTTCCGGTTAAAATGGGTATTGTCAATCAGTACATCGGGACATAAATTCGGATTGGTATATCCGGGACTCGGCTGGGTTGTCTGGAAAGACGCCAAATATTTGCCGGAAGAAATGTCTTTCAGCGTCAACTATTTGGGAGCGAATATTACTCAAGTAGGTCTGAACTTCTCCCGTCCGGCAGCACAAATATTAGGTCAATATTATCAATTTATCCGACTCGGATTCGAAGGATATAAAGCTATTCAACAAAACGGCATGGAAATTGCCAAATACTTGCACCAGCAAATCGGACAGATGAAACCGTTTGTTAATTATAGCCCTGAAGTAGTCAATCCGCTGTTCATCTGGTACATGAAACCGGAATATGCAAAAACAGCAAAATGGACTCTCTATGATTTACAAGATAAACTGAAACAAGGCGGATGGATGGTTCCGGCATATACTCTTCCTGAAAACATTCAAAATTACATCGTAATGCGTATTGTCGTACGTCAAGGATTCAGCCGTGATATGGCAGACATGTTGCTAAATGACATTAACAATGCAATTGCCGAGCTCGAAAAACTTGAATACCCGACTCCGACCCGCATTGCGCAAGAAAAAAATATCGAGATCAAAGGCTCTGTATTCACTCATACAGGCTCAGGCCGGAAAAAGAAATAATAAATATAAGAACTCTCGGGAGCTGTTCTAAGAGCCTGCCTAAATTTTCCGGCAAAAAATATTATCGGTAAAATTTAGATAGGCTCTCAAACGGGATAATAACATTCCCGGATAAAAAAACAGCTCCCGTTTTTTTAATTACAGAAAAGGTATGCAAAAGAAAATTTCCATTTCCCAAATCAAAGATGCGGCTCAAGAGGCTTTTGATCTGTATAAAACAAATACCGACGGGAAAAACGCCGATTATATCCCTTACTTGGCCAATATAAATAAAAATCTGTTCGGGATCAGTATATGCCTGCTCAATGGACAGACCATTCAATTAGGAGACGCGGAATATAAGTTCGGAATAGAATCGGTCTCTAAAGTTCACACAGCCATTTTAGTTCTCCGGCAATACGGAGCTCAACAACTCCTCGAAAAAATCGGAGCAGACGCCACCGGATTACCATTTAATTCGATATTCGCCATTTTATTGGAAAATGATCATCCTTCCACACCTTTGGTCAACGCAGGAGCAATCGCTGCATGCAGTATGGTAAAACCGATAGCTGATCCCGAAAACAAATGGAAAGCAATCGTCGATAACATTACCGATTTATGTGGAAGTGCCCCTCAATTGATCGATGAGTTATACAAATCGGAATCGGAGACAAATTTCAACAACCGGTCTATAACATGGCTACTTAAAAATTATAACCGCATCTATGACGATCCGACGATGTCGCTCGACCTTTATACCCGGCAATGTTCATTAGGAATCACGGCAACCCAATTATCGATATGCGGGGCTACGATCGCCAATAACGGAACAAATCCGGTTACCCGGAAACAGATATTCGATACGGCACTCTCTCCCAAAATAACTTCACTTATCGCTACCGTAGGGTTCTATGAACATACAGGCGACTGGCTTTATACTTCCGGCATTCCTGCAAAAACAGGAGTCGGGGGCGGTGTAATGGGCACACTTCCCGGATTATTCGGGATTGCAGCTTTTGCACCACCCATCGACAATGCCGGAAATTCGGTAAAAGCCCAATTAGCAATTAAACATATTATGAATAAATTAGGGTTATCGGTATTCAGTGGAGACCAAGTTACAATAGTCGAATAGGCGTAAAAAACATTCCGAAACAAACCTGTAAACAGAAATTCCTGTTTACGGGTTTGTTTCTGTTTGGGTCTGAGTAGACCTTCCTGCAGATACAGAATTGTCACTTGTTTGTTGAAGATATTCTTTTTTATCCAAATTCGCCTTCTGTACCAAACTCGTTACATATACCGTAAATATAGGGAACATCATCATTCCCAACGCGGCCAACAGCACCGAAAGCACTTTTCCTGTAACCGTTACGGCATAAATATTCGAACCCACCGTCGTCACATCCATAAAAGCCCACCACAAGGCTTCACCATAATCGGGAACAAGAGGATTCACCTTATGTTCCAATACGAAAAATATAAGACTCGAAAAATATACGGTAGCCAACAACATCGTCAGATATGAAGTAAACAGGCTCGAAGCTTTATTATAGGATAACCAGCCCACGACTATCGCCAAGGCATAGCCTCCCCGTATCAAAGGTATAAAACGTAAAAAATAACGGATTTCCGGAGAAAATGCTACATGATAATAATCAAATATATTAATATACGGGATCGAAATAATCAAAAATACAAAATGAGTACGTAAATAATGAAGCTTCCGATGTGAAAGGAAAAATTCCAAGATAAAATCGAATATAAAAAAAGTACATATCCATAACTGAATTTTCAAATAACTGCCCTGTGTCAAAAAAGGCAGATTCTTGAACGTATCGATAGAGATACTTATGATCAAAAATAGAGACAGTAACAAGATAATGACATGCAAAATGCCGTATATTCCCTTCTTCTCATAAACAAAATCAGATAACGCAGACTTCATATTTATTTTTTAATATAATAATATTCAATATTGTTTTCCCTAAAAACAACCCTTCCTGCAAGTTTGTTTAACCAAAGTGGTTTTATCCGACTAGTAGCCTATCTAAATTTTACTCAGACCAAATTTGAGAGTTTCTTTCGAAGAAGTTTTGTCGTTTTTACAAGGAGGATAGCACAGGCTATCTGACAAGTGAAACACGGGAAAAAAATGCAAAAAAGAACTGATAATATTTCTTTATTGGAAATTTTAGATAGGCTCTAAACCAACAGTACAAGAATTTGTTATACCAAAAGCAGATATACAAATAATTTCTTTAATACATAAATTATGGCAAATATTGGAAAAACAGTAAAACTCGGAGTCTTCACTTTAGCGATCATGAACGTCACGGCTGTAGTATCACTACGGGGACTTCCGGCAGAAGCAGAATATGGATTAAGCTCGGCATTCTATTATCTGTTTGCAGCAATCGTATTTTTAATCCCGACGGCATTGGTCGCGGCAGAACTGGCAGCCATGTTTCAAGATAAACAAGGCGGAGTATTTCGATGGGTAGGGGAAGCGTTCGGTAAAAAATTCGGATTTCTCGCCATCTGGTTACAATGGATAGAAAGTACGATCTGGTATCCGACCGTGCTTACCTTCGGAGCTGTCTCTATTGCATTTATAGGAATGGATCACTCTCAGGACATGTTGTTGGCATCTAATAAAATTTACACGTTGGTCGTCGTACTGATCATATACTGGTTGGCTACCTTTATCTCCCTGAAAGGATTGAACTGGGTCGGTAAAGTCGCTAAAATCGGCGGTATGGTAGGGACTATTATCCCGGCAGCCTTGTTGGTTATACTTGCCATTGTCTATCTGGCAATGGGCGGACAATCCCAAATGGACTTCTCCGGAGACTTTCTTCCGGACTTTTCAAAATTCGACAATCTGGTATTAGCAGCCAGCATATTTTTGTTTTATGCCGGTATGGAAATGGGAGGGATACATGTAAAAGATATAAACAATCCTGCAAAAAATTATCCTAAAGCCGTATTTATAGGTTCAGCCATTACGGTTATCATTTTTATATTAGGAACATTTTCTCTCGGAATCATCATTCCTCAAAAAGATATCAACCTAACCCAAAGCTTACTGGAAGGATTCGACAACTATTTCAGCTTTATCCGCATGTCATGGTTATCGCCGGTCATCGCCGTAGCGCTGGCTTTCGGAGTATTAGCCGGAGTACTAACTTGGGTTGCAGGTCCGTCAAAAGGTATATTTGCCGTAGGAAAAGCCGGGTATCTGCCTCCATTCTTCCAAAAAACGAATAAAATAGGCGTGCAAAAAAACATTCTGTACATCCAAGGGCTTGCCGTCACTCTTTTAAGCTTGCTTTTTGTCGTAATGCCCTCTGTTCAAAGTTTTTACCAAATTCTCTCTCAGCTCACCGTTCTGCTCTACCTCATCATGTACTTGATGATGTTTGCTGCAGCCATCTATTTGCGGTATAACATGAAAAAAGCAGACCGGCCTTTCCGCATCGGAAGTAAAGGCAACGGATTGATCTGGTTTGTTGCCGGACTCGGATTCTGCGGATCATTACTCGCTTTTATATTAAGTTTCATCCCTCCCAGTCAAATATCGACAGGAAATAATACCGTATGGTTCTCTGTTCTTATCATAGGCTGTATCGTCGTTGTAGCAGCTCCGTTTATCATCTATGCCGCTCGTAAACCATCATGGAAAAGTGAAGACACCGAGTTCGCACCATTTCATTGGGAAGAAAATACGACAGCACCCGAAACCGGAACAACAATAGCTACACAAACAGAGCAAAAACCTGTCAACAAAAATACGACCGAATAGTATTCAATTAATTACAACAAAGGGGCTGTCCAAAAAGTCGGATAGCCCCTTTTGCTATTGTTTATTTCGGTAA